>NZ_BAAGPR010000015.1:0-110339 GCF_054783955.1 Streptomyces mayteni
GGGGGTGGGTGCCCCGCGCTTCGCGCGGGGTTTTCCCCACCCACCCGCCCCTTTCCGCGCTCCGCGCGGTGGGGGCCCCGGCCGGGGGCCGAGGGCGGCTTCGCCGCCCGGCCCTCCGGGCCACGGGCCCGGGCCTCGCGGGGCTGCGCCCCGCCAGGGGGCGGGCCCGTTGGCCCGGCCCTTGGCGGTTGCGCCCCGCTAGGGGCACGCGGGCCCGGCCTTCGGCGGCTTCGCCGCCGGGCCGCAGGCCCGCTGCCGCGCAAGGCCACCCTCCCCCAGCCTGGCGGCTGGGGGAGGGTGGGCGCGGCACGGCCGCAGGCCAGCACGGCCGCGCGCAGCGCGCGCCGCCCTCGCGCGGAGCGCGGAACGTAAAGGGCGGGTGGGTGGGGGGAGAGCCGTCTCGGATGGTGATACGGGCGTGGCGGACTCGTCCGCCCGCGTTAGGCTGGCCAGGCGATGCGTTTCGGGATCCTTCTCCTTAGCCGCCGCGGCGAGGGTCTGTAGTCACGTCAGTCACGTCACCAGGCCGACCCCCTCCCCGCGGAGTCTGGTGCTGCCCGTCGGCCTTTCCGATCACGATCCCCGATCAAGATCCCCGATCCACGAGCCGTCGCAGGAGACCGCCACCATGAGCGCCACCGGCAAGCCGACCCCGCTGACCAATGCCACCGTCCGCCAGCAGGCGTCCGGCATGCCCATCCATCGGTATCGGCCGTTCGAGGCCGTCGAGATCGCCGACCGGGTCTGGCCGACCCGTCGCGTCACCGCCGCGCCGCGCTGGCTGTCGACGGATCTGCGGGACGGCAACCAGGCCCTGATCGACCCGATGTCCCCGGTTCGCAAGCGGGCGATGTTCGACCTGCTGGTACGGATGGGCTACAAGGAGATCGAGGTCGGCTTCCCGGCCTCAGGTCAGACCGACTTCGACTTCGTGCGGTCGATCATCGAAGAGGGCGCGATCCCCGAGGACGTCACGATCTCCGTGCTGACCCAGGCGCGTGAGGAGCTGATCGAGCGCACCGTGGAGGCGCTGGTCGGCGCTCCGCGGGCCACCGTGCACCTGTACAACGCGACCGCGCCCACCTTCCGCCGGGTCGTCTTCCGCGGCAGCCGGGACGACGTGCGGGGGATCGCGGTGGACGGCACCCGCATGGTGTTGAAGTGCGCCGAGAAGCTGCTGGACGACCGGACGGTGTTCGGTTACCAGTACAGCCCGGAGATCTTCACCGACACCGAGCTGGACTTCGCGCTGGAGGTCTGCGAGGCGGTGATGGACGTGTGGCAGCCGGAGTCCGGCCGCGAGATCATCCTGAACCTGCCGGCGACCGTGGAGCGTTCGACGCCTTCGACGCACGCCGACCGGTTCGAGTGGATGTCGCGGAACCTGTCGCGCCGCGAGTTCGTGTGTCTGTCCACGCACCCGCACAACGACCGCGGCACGGCGGTCGCGGCCGCCGAGCTGGCGTTGATGGCCGGCGCCGACCGGGTGGAGGGCTGTCTGTTCGGGCAGGGCGAGCGCACCGGCAACGTCGACCTGGTGACGCTGGGCATGAACCTGTTCTCGCAGGGCGTCGACCCGCAGATCGACTTCTCGAACATCGACGAGGTCCGCCGTACCTGGGAGTACTGCAACCAGATGGAGATCTCGCCGCGCCACCCCTACGTGGGCGACCTGGTCTACACCTCCTTCTCCGGCTCCCACCAGGACGCCATCAAGAAGGGCTTCGAGGCGATGGCCGACGAGGCCGCGGCGGCCGGCGTCGGCGTGGACGAGCTGACCTGGGACGTGCCGTACCTGCCGATCGACCCGAAGGACGTGGGCCGCTCCTACGAGGCGGTGATCCGGGTCAACTCGCAGTCCGGCAAGGGCGGCGTGGCGTACGTGCTGAAGAACGACCACAAGCTGGACCTGCCGCGTCGGATGCAGGTGGAGTTCTCGCGGATCATCCAGGAGAAGACGGACGCGGAGGGCGGCGAGGTCACGCCGGCGCAGATCTGGGAGACCTTCTCCGACGAGTACCTGCCGGGCGTCACCGGCTGGGGCCGGATCGCGCTGCGCGACGCGCACGCGTCGACGTCGTCAGAGGGCGCGGACGCGCTGACCGTGGAGGCCGTGGTGGACGGCGTCGACACGGTGCTGACGGGCACGGGCAACGGTCCGCTGGCCGCCTTCTTCGACGCGCTGGGCTCGGCTGGCGTGGTCGCCGACGACGTGCGGCTGCTGGACTACGTCGAGCACACGATGAGCGAGGGCGCCGGCGCGAAGGCCGCGGCGTACATCGAGTGCGCGGTCGGTGACCGGGTGCTGTGGGGCGTGGGCATCGACGGCAACATCGTCCGTGCCTCGCTGAAGGCCGTGGTATCCGCGGTGAACCGGGCCGCTCGCTGACGTTCTTTGTGCTACGGAGTACTGACGCCCGCCCTGAAGTGTGGCTAACATCACGCGAACGGCAATGTTGCCAGTGGGTGACGGAGGTACGGCGTGGTGCGCTCCAGGGTGGCAGGCGTCCGCACGGCTTGGCGGGTGATCGACGACGGCGACTTCTTCTGCGCCGCGTGTGGCGGGGACCGCTGTTACCAGCGGCTTGCGGGCCGGCGGCGGCTGACGCTGCTCGGTGTGCCGGTGCTGCCGCGCGGTGCGGCGGATCCCGTCGTCGAGTGCGCGTCGTGCCGTGGCCACTTTCCCTTGGAGACGCTGGCCCGGCCGACGACCACCCGGCTCGCGGCCCTGCTGAGGGACGCGGTGCACGCGATCGCCCTGGCGCTGCTGGCGGCGGACGGCGGCTCGTCGGCCGTCGCCCGCCGCGGCGCGGTGGCGTCCGTCCGGGCCGCGGGCTTCCCCGACTGTACGGAGGAGCGGCTGCTGACGCTGCGGGCGGCGATGGCCTGCCGGCAGCCGGCGCGGCTCGACGAGGAGATGTGGGAGGCGCTGGCCGCCCTCACCCCCCACCTGTCGGTGCCCGGCCGCGAGAACCTGCTGCTGCACGGGGCGCGTGTCGCTTTAAGCGACGGCCCCTACAACGCGGCCGAGCACGAACTGCTGACGACGATCGGCGAGGCGCTCGAGCTGCCGGTCACGGACACCGAGCGGCTGCTGGCGGCGCAGTCCTGACGACCGGCCGCCTGACGACCGGCCGCCGGGCTCCCGGCCGCCGGGCTTCCGGCCGTCTGGCGACTGGCCGCCGGCGTCAGAAGCCGAGGCGGCGCAGCTGCTTGGGGTCACGCTGCCAGTCCTTGGCTACCTTCACGTGCAGGTCGAGGAAGACGGGCGTGCCGAGCAGCGCCTCGATCTGCTTGCGGGCCTTGGTGCCGACCTCCCGCAGCCGCTGGCCCTTGGGGCCGATCACGATGCCCTTCTGGCTGGTCCGCTCGATGAAGAGGTTGGCGTGGATGTCGAGCAGCGGGCGGTCCGCCGGCCGGTCCTCGCGGGGCAGCATCTCCTCGACGACGACGGCGATGGAGTGCGGCAGCTCGTCCCGCACGCCCTCCAGCGCGGCCTCCCTGATCAGCTCGGCGATCATGACCTGCTCCGGCTCGTCCGTGAGGTCGCCCTCCGGGTAGAGCGGCGGGCCCTCGGGCAGCAGCGGCACCAGCAGGTCGGCGAGCAGTGACACCTGCTGGTCGGCGACGGCCGAGACGGGCACGATCTGCGCCCACTCGAGGCCGATCTCCTTGCCCAACTGGTCGACGGCGATGAGCTGTTCGACCAGCTCCTCGGAGGTCACCAGGTCGGTCTTGGTGACCACGGCGATCTTGGGGGTGCGGTGGATTCCGGCCAGTTCGCGGGCGATGTAGCGGTCGCCAGGGCCGATCTTCTCGTTCGCGGGCAGGCAGAAGCCGATCGCGTCGACCTCGGCCCAGGTGGCGCGGACGACGTCGTTGAGCCGCTGGCCGAGCAGGGTGCGCGGCTTGTGCAGCCCGGGGGTGTCGACCAGCACCAGCTGGGCGTCCGGGCGGTGCACGATGCCGCGGACGCTGTGCCGGGTGGTCTGTGGGCGGTTGGAGGTGATCGCGACCTTGGTGCCGACCAGTGCGTTGGTCAGCGTCGACTTGCCGGCGTTGGGGCGGCCGACGAAGCAGGCGAAGCCGGAACGGTAGTCGTCCGGGACGGCGGCGAAGGCGTCGCCGAGGGAATCGGGAAACTCAGGGGTGCTCATGACGCGGGGATCGTCGCACGAAGCCCGCCGTCCGGGCCAGCCAGCAGGACAGGGGTGCCGGCGCCGCCGAGGTCGCGGACGGCGGCGAGGTCGTCGGTGGGCAGCGCGTCGGCGGCCGTGACGACGGCCGCGGCCTCCAGGGAGGCGGCGCCGCTGGACGCCGCCAGCACCACGGCGGCGCGCAGCGCGCTCAGCCGCAGCGAGTCGAGGGCGACGGTGGTGGCCACGTAGGTGCGGCCGGTCTCGTCCCTGACCGCCGCTCCCTCGGGCACGCCGTTGCGGGCCCTGGCGCTGCGCGCCAGAGTGATGATCTTGGTGTCCTCGGGGTCAACGGCGTCTGTCATGCCCCCGAGCTTAACGGGGCCGTTCGGGGGAACCGGCCGAAGTGCGGCGTGCGGTCGGAGGTCGGAGGTCAGAGGTCCGTGGTGCCCGGCTGGTCCTGGCGGGGCGCGGGCGAACGGCCGTCGCAGACCTGTTCCAGCTTGCGCACGGCCCGGTCGGCGATGTCCGCGACGTCGCCGGTGCCGCTGTCGTCGCGGCCGGCCTGCGCCACCCGCACCAGGTGGGCGCCGACGCGGGCGACGACGAGGTCGGCGACGACCTTGGTCTCGCCGCTCTCGCCCTCCTCGGCCTGCCGGTTGAACCGGATGGCGGTGCTGTCCTCGCCGACCTCGTCGACGTCCAGCGCGGCCGCCTGGTACGCGATGGACGAGTCGCCGCCCGGCGAGCCCTCGCGGGTGTGGATGGTGGCGCACTCGGACGTGGCCTCGCGCAGCCCGTCGAGCGCGCCGCGGGCGGCGTCCTCGTCCTCGTGGGACGCGACGACCGTGGTGACGAAGGGCCCGCTGCGGGTCTTGGCGAAGCCGGCGCTGGCCTTGGTGTCCTCGGCGCTGTCGAACAGCTCCCGGCACTCGCGCTCGGTCGGCTCCGGCACGCCGAAGCCGCGCTCGCGGGCCGAGCGGGCGCTGTCGCTCGCCCAGCCCTCGGGGAAGTCGACGGCGTCGAGCAGCGCGGCGCGGAGCTCCTTCTCGGAGAGCGCGCCGCCGGCCGGTGGCCGGCCCGGCACGACGGCGGTGGCCGCCAGGACCACGGCGGCGACGACGGCTATCCGCAGATGCGAGTACATGGCTCCCATGGCGCCACCGGAACGGCGCGGCGGCCACCGTCGTGGGGCCGTTGGAGTGACGGACCCTGGGCGGGCGGCCTTGCCCGACGGCCCCTGCCGCGGGTGCCGCAGCCGCCGAAGGCCGGCCCCTGGCTGACCAGAGGCGTGGCCGTCGGCAGGCGGGCCCGCCAGGGCCTGCCTCCTCCCGCGCGAAGCGCGGACGAAGCGCGGGTGGGTGGGGGAAACCCTCAGGCCGAGTCGGGCGGCTCCGCGGGGTGGGTGGTGGTGGGGACGGGTTGGACCAGGACGCGGTCGATGCGGTTGCGGCGGCCGACGGGGGGTTCCGCGGTCAGGCGGAGCGCGCTCGGGAGCTTCTGGTCCTCCCTCGTGGCCTGCTCGGCCGTGACCGACACCTCGGCGCTCGCGCCGGCGATCGGGACGCGGCCGAGGGCCTTGGCGAGCAGGCCGCCGACCGTCTCGACGTCCTCGTCGTCGAGCCGCAACCCGTACAGCTCGCCGAGTGCGCCGAGGTCGAGGCGGGCGGTGACGCGGTGGATGTTGTCGCCCAGGTCCTCGACGGGTGGCAGCTCGGTGTCGTACTCGTCGGTGATCTCGCCGACGATCTCCTCGAGGATGTCCTCGATGGTGACCAGGCCCGCCGTGCCGCCGTACTCGTCGATGACGACCGCGACGTGGATGTGGTCCCGCTGCATCTCCCGCAGCAGGTCGCCCGCGTTCTTCGTGTCGGGCACGAAGGTGGCGGGCCGCATCAGCGTCTCGACGAGCTCGGCCTCGGCCTCCCGCTTGATGTGCACCGCGCGGGAGAGGTCCTTGAGGTAGACGACGCCGACGATGTCGTCGTCGCTCTCGCCGGTGACCGGGATCCGGGAGAAGCCGGAGCGCAGCGCCAGCGCGAGGCCCTGGCGGATGGTCTTGTGGCGGTCCATGGAGATCAGGTCGGTGCGCGGGACCATCACCTCGCGCACCAGGGTGTCGCCGAGTTCGAAGACGGAGTGCACCATGCGGCGCTCCTCGTCCTCGATGAGGGACTCCCGCTCCGCCAGGTCGACCATGGCGCGCAGTTCGGCCTCGGAGGCGAACGGGCCGCGGCGGAAGCCCTTGCCGGGGGTGAGCGCGTTGCCCAGCAGGATCAGCAGCTGGGTGACGGGGCCGAGGACCCGGCCGAGCGGCATCAGCACGTAGGCGGCGACGGTGGTGGTCGTCAGCGGGTGCTGGCGGCCGATGGTGCGCGGCGAGACGCCGATGGCGACGAAGGACAGCAGCACCATGACGCCGAACGCGACGGCCAGTGCCTGCCATATCCGGTCGAACTCCTGGAGGCAGGCGTAGGCCACCAGGACGGCGGCCGCCATCTCGCTGCAGACGCGGAGCAGCAGGGCCAGGTTGAGGTAGCGGGTGGGGTCGGCGGCGAGGACGGCGAGCCGGGCGGCGCCGCGGCGGCCGGCGCGCTTGGCCTCCTCGGCGCGGAAGCTGGTGACGACGGCCAGGCCGGCCTCCGCGCAGGAGGACAGCCAGGCCAGCGCCAGCAGGCCGATGACGGAGAGCAGCGTGATGGTGGTCATGTCGTGGTGGGGGCCGGTGAGGGGCCGGTCAGGCCGTGCTCGGCGCGCCAGCCGTCGACGATGGCCTTCTGGAGGCCGAACATCTCCACCTTCTCGTCGGGCTCCTCGTGGTCGTAGCCGAGGAGGTGCAGCACGCCGTGCACGGTGAGGAGTTGGAGTTCCGCGTCCATGGAGTGCCTGGTGGGGGCGGCGGCGCCCTGTCGGATCGCCACCTGGGGGCAGAGGACGACGTCCCCGAGGAGGCCCTGCACGGGCTCCTCGTCGTCCTTGATCGGCGGGCGGAGCTCGTCCATCGGGAAGGACATCACGTCGGTGGGGCCCGGCAGGTCCATCCACTGGAGGTGGAGCTGCTCCATGGCGGCCTCGTCGACCGCGATCACCGACAGTTCGGAGAGCGGGTGGATGCGCATTCTGGCCAGGGCGTACCTGGCGATGTCGAGAACGGCCCGTTCGTCGATCTCCAGGCCGGACTCGTTGTTGACCTCGATCGCCATGATGTGCGGCGGCTACTTTCCGTTCCGGTCGTCGAAGCGTTCATAGGCGTCCACGATGCGGCCGACCAGCTTGTGGCGGACCACGTCCTGGCTGGTGAGCCGGGAGAAGTGGACGTCGTCGACGCCGTCCAGGATGTCCTGGACCTGGCGGAGGCCGCTCTTCGTGCCGCCGGGCAGGTCGACCTGGGTGACGTCGCCGGTGATCACGATCTTGGATTCGAAGCCGAGCCTGGTGAGGAACATCTTCATCTGCTCGGGGTTCGTGTTCTGCGCCTCGTCCAGGATGATGAACGCGTCGTTGAGGGTGCGGCCGCGCATGTAGGCGAGCGGGGCGACCTCGATGGTGCCGGCGCTGAGCAGCCGCGGGATGGAGTCGGGGTCGAGCATGTCGTGCAGCGCGTCGTAGAGCGGCCGCAGGTAGGGGTCGATCTTCTCGTAGAGCGTGCCGGGCAGGAAGCCGAGCCGCTCGCCGGCCTCGACGGCCGGCCGGGTGAGGATGATCCGGTTGACCCGCTTGGACTGGAGCGCCTGCACGGCCTTGGCCATGGCCAGGTACGTCTTGCCGGTGCCGGCGGGGCCGATGCCGAAGACGATGGTGTGCGTGTCGATGGCGTCGACGTAGCGCTTCTGGTTGAGGGTCTTGGGGCGGATCGTCTTGCCGCGGTTGGACAGGATGTTCTGGGTGAGCACCTGGGCCGGGCTGGCGTCGCCGTCGCCCTCGGAGCCGCGCAGCATGGCGATGGAGCGCTCGACGGCGTCCTCGGTGAGCGGCTGGCCGGTGCGCAGCACCAGCATCATCTCGTCGAACAGGCGCTGCACGAGCTGGACTTCGGCCTCGTCGCCGGTGGCACGGATCTCGTTGCCACGGACGTGGATGTCGGTGGCGGGGAACGCCTTCTCGATGACGCGCAGCAGCGCGTCTCCGGAGCCCAGGACCGTGACCATCGGGTGCTTCGCCGGGACGGTGAACCGGGCGGTAGCCTCGGCGGCTCGGGCCGCCGGCTGGTGTGTGGGTGTCTGCGTCATGGGTGGCCGCTAGCCGGCCTGCTCATCCCTCTCTGAACTGACAGCGGTGCGGTACGGGACTTCCGAAGGCCAGGGTACGACGCCCGGCGGGCGTATCCCCAGGAAATTACCCAGTGCGATCGGCGCTGTTCGCGATGGTCTTGACAGCGTGCTCACGGGCCCTCACCCACGGAAGCCGAGGGTGGGCACGGCGCGGCGGCGGGGCCAGGTGGGGGCGGGCCCGGGCAGCAGCTCGGACAGGAAGGCGTAGCGGCTGAGCTCGGGGGCGAGCCGGCGGATCGGTGGGGTGAGCGTGTGGACCCGCCGCCACCAGGCGGCGACCTCGCCCCAGCCGGGCGCGGAGAGCGAGCCGCCGAACTCCTGGACGGAGAGGGCGGCGGTGAGCCCGGCGAGCGCCAGCCGGTCGGCCAGCGGCCAGCCGGCCAGGGTGCCGGTGACGAAGCCGGCCACGAAGACGTCCCCGGCGCCTGTGGTGTCGAGGGCCTCGACGACGATGGCGGGCACCTCGGCGGTCTCGCCGGTGCGCCCGTCCGCCGCGTAGGCGCCCTCGGCGCCCATGGTGACGACGGCCAGCGGCACCCGCTCCGTGAGGGCGCGGGCGGCGGCCCTCGGGCACTCGGTGCGGGTGTAGCGCATCGCCTCGGCGGCGTTGGGCAGGAACGCCTCGCAGTGCGCCAGGTCGGGCAGTTCGGCCAGCTCCCACGCCCCGGTGTCGTCCCAGCCGACGTCGCCGAAGACCAGGGCGCCGGCGGCGGCCGCCTCGCCGATCCACTCCTGGGGCTGCCCGGGGCGCAGCGAGGCGACGCAGGAGCGGGCCCTGGGGGGCGGCGGCACGGCGGGGACGACGGGCGGCGCGGCCTCGTCGATGGGTGGGCCGGTCGGCGGGCCCCACGGGGGTGGCGCCTCGTGGCCGTGCGAGACCATGGTGCGCTCGCCCTCGTAGGCCATGGACACGGTGACCGGGGAGTGCCAGCCGGGGACGGTGCGGGAGCGGGAGAGGTCGATGCCCTCGCCGCGCTCCAGCGTCTCCCAGCAGTACTCGCCGTACTTGTCGTCGCCGAAGGCGGCGGCGAGCGAGGTGCGGAGCCCGAGCCTGGCGAGCGCGGTGGCCATGTTGGCCACCCCGCCGGGGCTCGAACCCATGCCGCGTGCCCAGGACTCGGTGCCGCGCACGGGCGCCGATTCGAGGCCGGTGAAGACGATGTCGAGGAAGACCGTGCCGGTCAGGTAGACGTCGTAGTCGGGGTCGGTCGGGGCGCGTTGCCCGGCGAGGGGGTCGAACGCGCTGGCCGGCCGGGGCTGGTCGTTGTCGGTCACGTGCGTCACGCTGTGCTCCCGGGCATGGTGGCCTTCTCCTCTACGGTACGTTCCGGGCCATGAGGCTCACGATCATCGGCGGCGGCGGATTCCGCGTTCCCCTGGTATACCGGGCACTACTGACAGTCAGCCCGGGCGATACACCTGATCGGGTGAGGGAACGCCCTTCCGAGGTGACGCTGTCCGAGGTGACGCTGTTCGATTCGGATCCGGTGCGGGCCAGGGCGATCGCCTCGGTGCTGGCGGCGCAGGCCGTGGGCGTCGAGGACGCGCCCGCGGTGCGGATCGCGACCGACCTCGACGACGCGCTGCGCGGCGCCGACTTCGTGTTCTGCGCGATGCGGGTGGGCGGCACGGCCGGCCGGGTGCGGGACGAGCGGGTGCCGCTCGCCGAGGGCGTGTTGGGCCAGGAGACGGTGGGCGCCGGCGGCGTGCTCTACGGGCTGCGGACGGTGCCGGTGGCGCTGCGGATCGCGGACCGGATGCGGGCGGTCGCCCCCGACGCCTGGCTGATCAACTTCACCAACCCGGCCGGGATGGTGACGGAGGCCATGGCCAGCCGGCTGGGACACCGGGTGATCGGCATCTGCGACTCCCCCGTCGGCCTGGTACGACGCGCGGCCCGGGCGGCCGGCGCCGACCCGGCGGCCGTCGGCTACGGCTACATCGGGCTCAACCACCTGGGCTGGCTGCTGTCGTTGACGCTGCGCGGCCGCGACCTGCTGCCCGGGCTGCTCGCCGACGACGCGGCGCTCGCCTCGTTCGAGGAGGGCCGGCTCTTCGGCGCCGACTGGCTGCGGTCGCTCGGCGCCCTGCCCAACGAGTACCTGCACTACTACTACGCGGCCCGCGAGACGCTGACCGCCGCCCGCGAGGCGGCCGAGACCAGGGGCGAGTTCCTCGACCGGCAGCAGGGCGCGTTCTTCGACGAGGCGGCGCGGGCGGCGACGCCCGAGCTGGCGCTGGCGGCGTGGGAACGCACCCGCCTGGAGCGCGAGGAGACGTACGGCGCGGAGTCCCGCGCGGCCAGCGGCGGGGGCGCCCGCGACGCGTGCGACCTGGCGGGCGGCGGTTACGAGCGGGTCGCCCTCGACCTGATGCACGCCATCGCCGGCGACCGCCGCACCCGGCTGATCCTCAACGTCCGCAACGGCGGCTCGGTGCCGGCGCTGCCGGACGACGCGATCATCGAGACCGTCTGCGAGGTGGACGCGCACGGGGCGCATCCGGTGCCGTGCGTGCTGCCGGGGCTCGCGGAGATCGGCCTGATGCTCCAGGTCAAGGCCGTCGAACGGGCCACGATCGAGGCGGCGACGACGCGGTCGCGCGCGGCGGGGGTGCGCGCGTTGGCGCTGCATCCGCTGGTCGACTCGACGGGCGTGGCCTCCCGGATCATCGCCGCGTCGGGCTGGCCCTCCTGAGGGTTTTCCCCCACCCGCCCGCCCGTTCTTCCGCGCTTCGCGCGGGTGGGCCCTGGCGGGCCGGACCGGCCTGCGGCGGCTGTGCCGTGGGGCGGGTGCGCCGCGGGGCGGGGCGGGGCGGGTGCGCCGGGGGGTGGGTGTCCCGCGCTTCGCGCGGGGTTTTCCCCACCCACCCGCCCTTTCTCGCGCTCCGCGCGGTCGGCGTCTGCGCCGCGGGGCCCCGTGTGTGGGGCTGGGGCCCCCCGCCCACCGGCCCTTTCGTGCGCGCTGCGCACCGGGAGCGCGTCGCGGGAGGGCGCCCACCCACCCGCCCTCTTCGCGCAACGCGCGGTTGACGGCTGCGCCGCCGGCCGCCCGCGCAGGGCTGGGAACTCCCCACCCACTCGCCCTTGTTGCACTCCGCGCGGTCGGCGGCTGTACCGCCCGGGGCCGCAGGGCGCAACGATGCGGCTCCGCCGCCGTTGGCCCTGCCGGGCGCGGGTGGACGGGCGGGGAACCCAACCTGCCGGGCCCGGAGGGCCGGCCCGCGCGGCACGGAGACTCGGCGCGAAGCGCCAGAACGCGCTCCCCGCGGGGGAGACCCCGGGGGGGCGAGCGGGCTGGGCCCGGACCGCCGGTCACCCGGCCGCGACGTCGCCGCGCGGAGCGCCGGCGGCGCCGGCGGCGCCGGCGGCGCCCGGCCCCAGGCGCAGCCGCACCGAAGGGCGGGTGGGTGGGGAAAACCCCGCGCGCGGCTAACCCACGGCCGTGGTCAACCGCCTGACGGCCAGTTCGGCGTAGAGCGCCGCCCCCGCCGGCAACACCGATTCGTCGAAGGTCGCGAGCGGCGAGTGGTTGGCCGGGGCGGATTCGGGCGCGGCGCCCGTCGGCGTGGCGCCGAGGAAGACCATCGCGCCGGGGATCTCGTCGACGACCCGGGAGAAGTCCTCCGCGCCCGGGATGGGGTTCTCCAGCGGCGCGTACCGTTCCTCGCCCATCGCCTCGCGGACCGTGTCCGCCGCGAACGCGGCCTCCGCGGCGTCGTTGACGGTGACGGGGTACTGCTCGTTGAACTCGGCCGTCACCTCCAGGCCGTGCGCCGCGGCTATGCCCTGGCAGACGGCGACGGTGCCTTCCCTGAGCCGGGCGAGGGAGGCCGCCGAGAAGGAGCGGACGGTGGCCGAGAAGGTGGCGGTGTCCGGGATGATGTTGGTCGCCGTGCCGGCCCGGAAGGTGCCGACCGTGATCACCACCGGGTCGAAGATGTCGAAGGCGCGGGTGGCGTACGTCTGGAGCGCGGTGACCATCTCGCACGCCGCCGGGATCGGGTCCTTGGCGCGGTGCGGCAGCGAGCCGTGGCCGCCGGCGCCGCGCACCGTCACGTTCAGCACGTTGGACGAGGCGAGCAGCGGGCCGCCGCGGCCGGTGAAGACGCCGGTCGGGTAGGTGTGGGACATGACGTGCAGGGCGTAGGCGGCGACCGGCCGCTGCCCCGTCGCGTCCAGGACGCCCTCGGCGAGCATCCGGCCGGCGCCGTCGTAGCCCTCCTCGCCCGGCTGGAACATGAACACCACGTCGCCGGCGAGCCGGTCCCGGTGGGCGGCGAGCAGCCGGGCCGCGCCGGCCAGCATGGTCGTGTGCAGGTCGTGGCCGCAGGCGTGCATCCGCTCCTCGGGGGCGGCGAACGGCAGCCCGGTGCGTTCGGCGACGGGCAGCGCGTCCATGTCGCCGCGCAGCAGCACGGTCGGTCCCGGGGTGGCGCCGCGCAGCACGGCGGTGACGGAGGTGAGGGAGTCGCCGGTGGTGACGTCGAGCGGCAGGCCGTCGAGGGCCGCGAGCACCGTCTCCTGGGTGCGGGGGAGGTCGAGGCCGACCTCGGGGACGGCGTGGAGTCGGCGGCGGAGGTGGGTGAGGTCGTCGGCGAGGGCGTTCGCGTCGTCGAGGAGGTTCATCGTTGCTGCATACCCCGCCGGGGCGCGCGCGGGCAATGGGTCAGAAGATCTCGGGGCGGGCCGGGTTGGCGTGGATGCGTGGGGTGATGATCGTGGCGTGGCCCTCGGGTTCGGTCGACGCCTTGCCCGCGCTGTCGCTGATCCGGATCAGGAGGGCGACCAGCAGCCAGTTGGCGACCGTGGACGAGCCGCCCTGGGAGAGGAACGGCAGCGCCTTGCCGGTGAGCGGGATCAGGCCCGTCACGCCGCCGGCGACCACGAAGACCTGGAGTGCGAGCACGGTGGCCAGGCCGGCGGCGAGCAGTTTGCCGAACGGGTCGGTGACGGCGATGGCGGTGGCGAGGCCGCGCTGGATGAGCAGCACGTAGAGCAGGATGACCAGCGTCATCCCGGCCAGACCGAGTTCCTCGCCGACGGTGGCGAGGATGAAGTCGCTGCGGCCGGCGAAGCCGACGAGGTACGAGTTGCCCTGGCCGAGGCCGGTGCCGGTGAGGTGTCCCGCGCCGAAACTGAACAGGGCCTCGGCCGACTGGTCGGAGATCAGCCCGGGCGGGCGCTCCTCCGGGGGCAGGTAGATCGCCATCGGGTCGAGCCACGCCTGGACGCGGGCCTTGACGTGCGGCTGGGTGGTGGCGACGAAGAGCGTGCCGGCGGCGGCCATCAGCCCGCCGAGCACCACCCAGCTGATGCGCTCGGTGGCGATGTAGAGCATGACGATGAAGACGCCGAAGAAGATCAGCGAGGTGCCCAGGTCGCGCTCGTAGAACAGCACGACCAGGCTGACGCCCCACACCACGAGCACCGGTCCCGCGTTGCGGCCGCGGGGCAGGGCGAGGCCGAGGAAGCGGCGGCCGACGAGGGCGAGGGCGTCGCGGTTGGCCATCAGGTAGCTGGCGAAGAACACGACGATCATGACCTTGACGAACTCGCCGGGCTGGAGCGAGAGGCCGCCGACGTTGATCCACCGCTTGGCGCCGAACTGGTCGGCGCCGAAGAACGCGGGGGCCATCAGCAGGAGCAGGGCGACGGCCATGCCGAGGTAGGTGTAGCGCTGGAGCAGCCGGTGGTGGCGGAGCACGACCAGGGTGGCGACGAGCAGGACGACGGCGAGCACGGTCCAGGTGACCTGGTCGGGGGCGACGGGCTGGGACTGGTAGTCGCTGGCCGGGTAGTGGAGGGCGTAGGAGCGGTCGAGCCGGTCCATGAGCACCAGGCCGAGGCCGGTGAGCAGCACGGTGGTCGGCAGCAGCAGCGGGTCGGCGTAGCGGGCGAGGGCGCGGACGGCGAGGTGGGCGAGGAGGGCGACGGCGGCGAGGCCGCCGGCGTAGCCGGGGAGGCCGGAGGGTGGCCGGTCGTCGAGGGCGAGGCCGACGGCGGCGTGGCCGAAGACGACGATGAAGAGGGCGAGGAGGAGCAGGCCGAGCTCCGTGTTGCGGCGGTGCGCGATCCACCGCCGGACCTCGGCGTCCACGACGAACCCGCGTTGCCGCATCTCCCGCTCGCCCTCCCCCGGGCCCCTCGCCCGCACCCGCAGCTCCCCGAGCCCACGTCGGGTTCCGTCGCCGCGCGCGGCGCTGACCGGCAACCTACCCGTGGCGGGGGCCCGCGTCACCAGCGGGTGACGCGTATCCGGTGCCGCCCGTCGGGGTCGGCGTCGAGGATGTGGACGCTGACCCGGGCCTCGGGGTCGCGGAAGGTCTCGCCCGGGACGAAGGGGGCGTCGGTGAGCTCGGCGGTCACCTGCGGGTCGGGGTTCGGCTGGCAGCCGGGGCTCTCGGGGGTGGCGTCGGCGACGCGGACGGGGCCGAGGCCGCTGCCCGTCTCGGTGCTGATGCGGGAGATCAGGACGCCGGGGCGGCAGACGACGTCGTCGAGGCCGCCGGGGGCGCGCACCTCGATGGCGAGCGCCTCGTGGTCGCCGGTGCGGACGGCCACCAGGCGGGTGCCCTCGGTGCCGGGGGTGCTGAGAGGGGTGAGAACGTGTTCGGTGGTGGCGTGTGCCGCGACGCAGTCGACCTGGTCGGCGGCGAGCCAGCCGAGCTTCCACTTGTGCCAGGCGAGGAAGTCGTTGCCGGGGCCCCAGTCCTGCTCCATCACGTCCCAGTGGCCGGCGAGCGGCGCGGGGGCGGGGGCGGTGTCGGTCCAGTAGAGGTCGGGGAGGCCGAAGACGTGGCCGTTCTCGTGGACCAGGACGCGGTAGGGGTCACCCGGCTGGTGTGACCAGATGAAGCTGACGTTGCGCAGCTCGCCGCCGTCGGCGGTGGCGACCAGGGGGCGTCCGGGGAAGGTGACGGACAGCACCTGTTCGGTGGCCGGGGGGCCCGCGTCGGGGGTGGCGAGGACGTTGAGCAGGTCGTAGTCGGCGAAGCCGGTGAAGTCGGGGTCGTCCTCGAGGGCGTCGACTATCTCGCGGAGGAGGCGGTTGTAGCCCTGGTCGTCGTCGGGGCGCCAGCCGGCGCCCCGGTCTATGCCGTAGTCCTCGAAGGGCTGTGACATCCGCAGCCAGTGGTGCAGGGGGACGGCGCGGTAGGCGAGGCGGCCGTAGGAGCTGGCGGCGAAGTGGTCGGCGGTGGCCGGGAAGAACTCGTCGAACCGTTCGCGGGTGCTGATGTCGGCCTCGCTGTCGGGGAAGTCGACGAAGACGGTGAGGGCCGTGACGTCACCGGTCGCGGGTGCGAATCCGGGGGTGGCGCCGATGGTCTCGGTCAGCCCCTCGGCCAGGCTGGGGTGCGCCTCCGGGGCGCAGTCGGTGGCCGTGGTCGCGCCCGCCGCGGGGGTGCCGGTGAGCGGGATGACCGCGGTGCCGGGCGTGCTGCCGAGGAGGAGGGCGAGTGACCCTCCGGCGGCGAGCGCGGCCCGGCGGCCGGGTATGTGCGGCATGCGTCCACGATGGGACCGCGAATCGGCGGGGCGCCCGTGGAGTGACGCGTTCGGGTGGCGGGTACCCGAGGGGTCCGGCGGGGCGGATGACGCGCTCGGGGTGCTGGAGGCCGGAGGGGGCGCGTGCGTGGAGCGCGTGTTCGGCGCGGGGGGTGCCCGGGGGGCGGGGTGGCGTCAGGCGCAACTTTGCGGGGGCGTTGTTCGTCTTGAGGGATGTGGGAGCGATGTCCCACGACGACCTGGGGGGCTGGGGCAGTGGGGCAGGGTACTGCATCGCCGATAAAAAGATGCACCGCTTGGGAATTCTGTCCGGATTCCCGTCGTTGATTCGTTACGGATGCGGGAGGCAAGGGGGCGTCCCGGTCCTGGTCCGACAAGGACCTCCGTTTTTGAGCGGTTCGAGTGGAAACTGATCACTTCGCAAGGGAGCACGCGTATGGCAACCCGTGCCGTCGCCCGGCGTTCGGACACCGATGGCAGTGTCGAGACGACGGGCAGTGTCCGGTCCAGCGCAGGCAGCGATGCCACGGAGCGCGACCTGGTCGGGATGTATCTGGATGAGATAGCCCGCACCCCGCTGCTTGACGCGGCGAAGGAGGTCGAGCTCTCCCTCGCGATCGAAGCCGGTCTGTATGCGGAGCACATTCTCGCGGGCGAGGAGGAGCCGGTCCGGGGTGGCGCCGCGGCGTCGGCCTCGGAGGACGAGCTGAAGGAGCTCGTCCGGGCCGGCGAGCGCGCCAAGGATGTGTTCATCCGTTCCAACCTGCGGCTGGTCGTGGCGGTCGCGCGGCGGTACCCGAGGAGCGGGCTGCCGCTGCTCGACCTGATCCAGGAGGGCAACGCCGGCCTGGTCCGGGCCGTGGAGAAGTTCGACTACAGCAAGGGATTCAAGTTCTCGACGTACGCGACGTGGTGGATCAGGCAGGCCATCACGCGGTCGATAGCCGACCAGTCGCGCACCATCCGGCTGCCCGTCCACCTGGTCGAGGAGCTCGGCCGGATCCGGCGGGTGCAGCGGGAGTTCAACCGTGAGCACGGCCGCGAGCCGGAGCCCACGGAGGTGGCGAAGGAGCTGGGCTCGACGCCGGAGCGCGTCCAGGACGTGTTGGACTGGGCTCGCGATCCGGTCAGCCTGAACATGTCGGTGGACGACGAGGGCGAGACGCAGTTCGGTGACCTCCTCGAGGACACCTCGGCGTCCACGCCTGAGCAGTCGGTGCTGGTGATGATGCGCCGGGAGGGTCTGGAAGACCTGATCGGCCGCCTCGACCCGCGCACCGCGGCCATCATCAGGGCGCGGTACGGCATCGAGGACGGCCGGGAGCGCACGCTCACCGAGGTGGGCAAGCAGCACGGCCTCACCCGGGAGCGGATCCGCCAGATCGAGAAGCACGCGCTCCTCGAGCTGAAGAAGATGGCCAACGACTCGGGCTTCGACGCGGCGGCGTGACGGCGGCCGCGCACCGGCCGGGAGCTGAACAGCGAGAGACCGTGAGCCTCGGCGCCGAGGGCGGCGCCGAGGCTTTGTGACGCGCGGAAACCCTCGGGCTTCCCCCCTCCCCCCTCGTGTGACCCAGAACACACCGGGCCGCGAAATAACCGGGGAGGGCTTCTCCGTTTGAACCATTGTCCGACGCAACCGGGGAGCGGATCCCCGGTTGTTCACCGCGGCGCCGACCGGCGTTCGCACACGGGGTTCCAGGGAGCGGCATCGTGAGCACCATCGCCAACGCCAGCGCGCCACGCCTGCGCGCCGACGCCCTGCGCAACCGTGAGCGCATCCTCGTCGCGGCCCGAGAGACCTTCGTCCGCCACGGGGTGGACGCGCCCCTGGACGAAATCGCTCGACGCGCCGGAGTCGGCAATGCCACCCTGTACCGTCACTTTCCCGACCGGAAGTCGCTCCTACTCCATGTCCTGCTCTATGTGAACCAACGGATCATCGACCTGGTCGAGAAGTCCCTGACCGAGGAGTCCGACCCCTTCGAGGCCCTGCGCGGCCTCGTGCTCAGCGGGGTCCGGGAGCGGGTGGGCGGCCTCTCGCCGCTGCTCGCCACCGAGGTCGACCACGAGGACCCGCTCCTCAAGGCCAGCAAGCGCCGGATGCACGAGGTGACCGAGCGGCTGATCCAGCGGGCCCACGCGTCGGGACAACTACGGCCCGACGTGGGCCCTGGAGACCTGATGATCGCGATCGTCCGGCTCACCCTGCCGCTGCCGGGATCGGCCTGCGGGGGCAGTGACGACCTGGCCATGCGCCATCTGGAGATCTTCCTCGACGGGCTCCGCACTCCGGCACGCAGCGAGCTGCCGGGCCCGCCGAGGACCCTCGGGGACCTCAAGGACGAGTTCTGCTGACCCAAGCGCCGCGCGGCTGACGCCGCCCGGACCAGAGCAACCGCCGCAGCGGCGCGGCGATGAGTTTCCCCTCCCATCCGGGTCTGCCTCGGTGAAGGCGCGCCCTTGGGAGCCATTTACCGCGATAAATCACCGCACCAAGCCACCGCATCAACCAACCGTGAGGTACCACCCCTATGCCACCCCAAGCCGCTGTCAGCCCCGCTGACAGCGTTCCCGACCCGAGGCGCTGGACGGCGCTGATATTCATCGCCATCGCGCAGCTGATGGTCGTCCTCGACGGCACCGTGGTGAACATCGCGCTGCCGTGGGCCCAGCAGGACCTCGACATCAGCCAGGCCAACACGCAGTGGGTGATCACCTCCTACGCGCTGGCCTTCGGTGGACTGCTGCTCTTCGGCGGCCGCATAGCCGACCTGTGGGGCCGGCAGCGCACCTTCGTCGTCGGCCTGATCGGCTTCGCGCTCGCCTCCGCCCTGGGCGGCGCGGCCACCAACCAGGCCATGCTGTTCGGCTCCCGCGCCCTGCAGGGCGTCTTCGGCGCGCTGCTCGCGCCCGCCGCGCTCTCGCTGCTGACCGTGCTCTTCACGGACACCAAGGAGCGCGCCAAGGCGTTCGGCGTCTACGGCGCCATCGCCGGTGCCGGCGCGGCCGTCGGCCTGCTGCTCGGCGGCACGCTCACCGAGTACCTGGACTGGCGCTGGACGTTCTACGTGAACATCCCGTTCGCCGTGGTCGCCGCCATCGGCGCCGTCATGGTGATCCGCGAGCCCGAGTCGGCCCGCAACCACTCGCGTCTCGACATCCCCGGCGTGATCCTCGCCTCCACCGGCCTCGTCGCCCTGGTCTACGGGTTCACCCGGGCCGAGCACGAGGGCTGGGGCGAAAGCGTCACGGTGACGATGTTCGTCCTCTCCGCGGTGCTGCTCGCGCTGTTCGTCCTCGTCGAGAACCGCACGAAGGCGCCGCTGCTGCCGCTGCGGGTCATCACCGACCGGAACCGGGGCGGCGCGTACCTCGCGCTCGGCCTGGCGATCATCGGCATGTTCGGTCTGTTCCTGTTCCTGACCTACTACCTCCAGGTGGTGCGCGGATACTCCCCGGTCAAGACCGGCTTCGCGTTCCTGCCGATGGTGGTGGGCATGGTGATCGGCTCGACGCAGATCGGCGCCCGCTTCGTGACGCGGGTGGCCCCGCGCAACCTGATGGTGCCCGGCCTGCTGACCGCCTCGCTCGGCATGCTGCTGCTGACCCAGATGAGCCTGGACAGCTCCTACGCCGGGCTGCTGATGCCGGCCATGGTGCTGCTCGGCCTGGGCATGGGCACGTCGTTCATGCCGGCCATGAGCCTGTCCACGGCGGGCGTGCGCCCGACCGACGCCGGTGTGGCGTCGGCCATGGTGAACGTGTCGCAGCAGGTGGGCGGCGCGATCGGCATCGCGGCACTGAACACGATCGCCACCAGCGCCACCACCGCGTACGCGGAGGAGAACGGGGTGCTCCCGATCGACCCGGCCGCGATGGTGGAGGGCTTCACCTCCGCGATCTGGTGGGCCTTCGGCATCCTGGTGGGCGCCGCTGTGGTCGCCGGCCTGCTGATCAACAGCAAGGGCCCGCAGGCCAGCCCCGAGGGCGAGAAGGGTCTGGGCGAGGCGGACCCGGTTCCGGTGATGGCGCACTGAGCCGTCCGGTTCCCCGGGCTCCGTCCCCTCCTTACGGTCCTCTGGGATCGGCCACCGGCCCCGCGGCATCAGCCGCGGGGCCGGTGGCCGTTTCGGGGAATCCCGGGAAGCCGCGGAAGCCCGGTTACGCCCGACCTGTTTCCGGATCTGTTTACTTTGTCGCACCACGGGCGTAACATCCGACCTCAACCGCAGACATCCGGGCAGAGATCGGACAGAAACACAGATGTACGCACCCGAGCGGCAGCAGGCGATCCTCCGGCTCGCCAGGGAGCGCGGCCGGGCCGAGGTCCTCGCCCTCGCCGACGAGTTCCAGGTCACCGCCGAGACGATCAGGCGCGACCTGAAGACCCTGGTGAAGGCCGGCGTGCTGCGCCGGGTGCACGGCGGCGCGATCCCCGTGGGCCGGCTCGACTTCGAACCCGACCTCACCGAGCGCGAGGCGACGGCCGTCGCCGAGAAGGAGCGCATCGCGCTCGCCGCCCTCGCCGAACTGCCAGAAGAGGGCAGCGTGATCCTCGACGCCGGCACCACCACGGCGGCGCTCGCCGCCGCCCTGCCGTTGGACTCCGCGCTCACCGTCGTCACCCACGCGCTGCCGCTGGCCGCCCGGCTCGCCGACCACCCGGGCATCGAACTGCACGTGGTCGGCGGCCGGGTCAGGCACCGCACCCGGGCCGCCGTCGACGCCTGGGCGCTGCGCACCTACGGCGAGATCACGGCCGACGTGGTCTTCCTCGCCACCAACGGTTTCGGCCCCGAATCCGGGCTCACCACCCCCGACCTCGCCGAGGCCGCGGTGAAGCGGACGCTGATCGGCGCCGCCCGCCGCGTGGTGCTGCTCGCCGACTCCCGGAAGTTCGGCCAGGAGCACTTCGCCAGGTTCGGCGCGCTGCGCCAGGTCGACGTGCTGATCACCGACCCCGGGCTCGGGGACGCCGACGCCCGCGCCATCGAGGCGACCGGCACGGAGGTGCGACGCGCGTGATCCTCACCGTCACCCCCAACCCGAGCCTGGACCGGGCCTACGAGATCCCGGCGCTGGAGCGCGGCGCCGTGCTGCGCGCCGGCGGCGACCGCGTCGACCCGGGCGGCAAGGGCGTCAACGTCTCCCGCGCGGTGGCCGCGGCCAGCCACCGCACCACCGCCGTGGTGCCGCTCGGCGGCCCGGAGGGCGCCCTGCTCGCGCAGCTGCTGACCGGGCAGGGCATCGAGGTGGCGGCCGTGCCGATCGCCGGCCGCACCCGGGTCAACATCTCGGCCGTCGAGCCGGACGGCACCCTCACCAAGCTCAACGCGGCCGGCCCCCGGCTGACCGCGGCCGAGAGCGAGGCGCTGCTCGAGGCCGCCGGCGAGCACGCCGCGGCCGCCGCCTGGACGGCCTGCTGCGGCAGCCTGCCGCGCGGGCTCGACGACGCCTGGTACGCGCGGCTCGTGGCCCGCACCCATCGGGCCGGCGCCCGGATCGCGCTGGACACCTCGGGCCCCGCGCTGCTGCGGGCGCTCGCCGAGCGGCCGGACGTGATCAAGCCCAACGCCGAGGAGCTGGCCGCCGCGGTGGGCCGGGACCTGGCCACCGTCGGCGAGGCCGCCAAGGCCGCCGAGGAGCTGCGCGAGGCCGGCGCGGGCGCCGTGCTCGCCAGCCTGGGCGCGGCTGGCCAGCTGCTCGTCGACGACTCCGGGCTGTACTTCGGCACCGCGCCGGTCGACGCCGTGCTCGGCGAAGTCGGCGCGGGCGACGCCTCCCTCGCCGGGTTCCTCAGCGCCGCCGGCCGCGGCCCGGCGGCGCTCGCCGCCGTGCTGGCGCACGGCGCGGCCGCCGAGCAGCTGCCGGGCAGCTCGATGCCCACCCCGGCCGACCTGCGTCCCGACGCGGTCACCGTGACCACCGACCCACCCCTCGACCTCCCCCTCCCCCGCCCCGCCAATGGAGCCGTGCGATGAGCCAGTTGATCACCCCGGATCTGGTCGACCTCGACCTGACCGCCACCACCAGGGAGGCGGCGTCCCGCGCGCTGGCCGAGCGGCTCGCCGCCGCCGGCCGCCTGACCGACCTCGACGGTTTCCTGGCCGACGTGGCGGCCCGCGAGGAGCAGATGCCGACCGGCCTGGACGGCGGCATCGGCATCCCGCACTGCCGTAGCGCGCACGTCACCGAGCCGAGCCTGGCCTTCGGACGCGCCGCCCACGGCATCGACTTCGGCGCGGCCGACGGCCCCGCCGACCTGATCTTCCTGATCGCCGCCCCCGCCGGCGCGGACGAGGACCACCTGACGATCCTCTCCGCCCTGGCCCGCCAACTGATGCGGCCCGAGTTCACGGCGGCCCTGCGGGCGGCGACGACCGCCGAGGAGGCCGCCGCGCTGATAGCCGCGGACGAGGCGGAGCCCCCAGCGCCCGCCGAAGGCGGGACCGCGGTGGCTGGTGGCGCAGGAGCCGATGATGTGCCCCGCGCCGGCAGCGACGCCGCCCCGGCCTCGGCGGCCGCCGGCCGGGACGCCGAAGGCGCCGCGGCGGCCGGCGGTGACCGATCCCTCCGGCAGGAGGACCCGCAGGAGGGCCCGTTCAGGGTGGTCGCCGTCACCTCCTGCCCGACCGGGATCGCGCACACCTACATGGCCGCCGAGTCGTTGGAACGCGTGGCCGCCGACGAGGGCGTGGAGATCACCGTCGAGACCCAGGGCTCGGCCGGGTTCGAGCGGCTCGCGCCGGAGATCGTCGCCGCCGCCGACGCGGTGATCCTCGCGCACGACGTCGAGGTCAGGGAGAAGCACCGGTTCGCCGGGAAGCCCACCGTGGACGTCGGCGTCAAGGCCGCCATCAGCCGGCCGGCCGAACTCCTCGCCGAGGCCCGGGAGAAGGCGGCCCGTGGCGAGGTCACCGCGCCGGACGACGCACCGCGGGCGCCGCTGGACCGGACCGGGGAGCCCGGTGACCACTTCGGCACCCGGCTGCGCAAGTGGCTGATGACCGGTGTCAGTTACATGGTGCCGTTCGTCGCGGCCGGCGGCCTGCTGATCGCCCTGGCCTTCGCGATCGGCGGCTACGAGATCAACGGGGCGCCCTCCGTCGCCGACCACTTCGTGTGGACCGAGGCCGACAGCTGGGCCGCCCTGATGTTCCAGATCGGCGGCGCCGCCTTCGGCTTCCTGATCCCCGTGCTCGCCGGATACATCGCCTACGGCATGGCCGACCGACCAGGGCTCGTGCCCGGCTTCGTGGGCGGCGCCATCGCCGTCACCATCAACGCCGGCTTCCTCGGCGGCCTCGCCGCCGGCCTGCTGGCCGGCGCGGTGGTGATGGGCATCCAGCGGGTGCGCATCCCGCCGGTGCTGCGCGGCATCATGCCGGTGGTGGTGATCCCGCTGATCTCCGCGGCGGTGGTCGGCTTCCTGATGTTCATCGTGGTGGGCAAGCCGATCGCGCAGGCCCAGGAGGCACTGACCGACTGGCTCGGCGACCTCAGCGGCACCAACGCCGTGCTGCTCGGCGTGCTGCTCGGCCTGATGATGTGCTTCGACCTGGGCGGCCCGGTCAACAAGGTGGCCTACGCCTTCGCCACCGGCGGCATCGCGGTGGCCGACCCCACCAAGGCCAGCCTGGAGATCATGGCGACCGTGATGGCCGCCGGCATGGTTCCGCCGCTGGGCATGGCCCTGGCCACCACCGTGCGCGGGCGGCTGTTCACGCCGACCGAGCGGGAGAACGGCAAGGCCGCCTGGGTGCTCGGCGCGTCCTTCATCAGCGAGGGCGCCATCCCGTTCGCCGCGGCCGACCCGCTGCGGGTCATCCCCTCGGCGATGGCCGGCGGCGCGGTCACCGGCGCGCTGTCGATGGCGTTCGGCAGCACACTGCGGGCCCCGCACGGCGGCGTCTTCGTGGTGCCGCTGGTCGGCAGCCCGGTGGCGTACCTGCTGGCCATCGCCGCCGGCACGCTCGTCACCACGACACTCGTGGTGCTGCTGAAGGGGCGCCGGGCCGGCGGGCCCGACGGCAAAGCCGGCGACGGCGGGGCCGCCGCCCCGGCGCCGAAGCCGACCGAGGAACGCGTGGCGGCCACGACCGCGGCCTGACCGGGGCCCGGGGCGCCCCGGGTAGACCGGTACAGGTGAAATCGGGTGGCCGCCGTCACCCGGCCGGGTCATCGGCCCGGCCGGGCGGCGGCGCGCGGTGATAGCCCTGTGCCAGGGCGGCCGGCGACCGGCCGCACGCGCGTGGGGAGAAACATGGATCAGCGCCCGGGATCCCGCGAGGACGCCCGCCTGCTCTCGGATCTGGAACCCGTCGTCGCCAGGGCGCTGGACACGCACCTGCGGAACGCGGAGGACTGGTACCCGCACGAGTACGTCCCGTGGAGCGAGGGGGCCGACTTCGACGGGGTGCTCGGCGGCCTGGCCTGGGAGCCCGGGCAGCAGCGGCTGAGCGACGCGGCCAGGGACGGCCTCGTGCACAACCTGCTCAGCGAGGACAACCTGCCGAGCTACCACCGGGTGATCGCCGAGCTGTTCTCGCTGGACGGCGCCTGGGGGACCTGGGTGCACCGGTGGACCGTGGAGGAGGGCCGGCACGGGATGGCCATCCGGGACTACCTGCTCGTCACCCGCTCCGCCGACCCCGTGGCGCTGGAACGCGACCGGGCGGCCCACGTGCAGAGCGGCTACGAGATCGACTACCGGGGCGACGTGCTGGCCTCGCTGGTCTACGTGACGCTCCAGGAGCTCGGCACCCGGATCTCCTACCGCAACATCCGCCGGCTGTGCGGCGAGCCCGCCTGCGAGGCGATACTCCACCGCATCGCGCGGGACGAGAACCGCCACATGCTGTTCTACCGGACGGTGCTGGCGGCGGCGATGGAGCTCGACCCCGACCGGACGGTGCGGGCACTCGCCGACGTGGTGGACAGCATCAGGCGCCCCGGGCACGGCGCCCCCGGCTTCGGCCGACTCGCCCGATCGATGGCGAGGTCCGGCATCTACACCCCCGTGACGCACCACGACGAGGTGCTGCTGCCCGTCGTGCGCTTCCTGCGGGTCTTCGAGGCGACCGGGCTCGGCCCCGAGGGGGAGCGGGCGAGGAACCGGCTGTCCAGCCTGCTCGACCGCTCCGCCGAGCAGGCCATCCGCTTCGCCCGCCTCCAGGAGCGGATCGCCAGGCTGCCGGCAGGGACCGCCGCACGGGCCTGACCCGGTTGCCGTGCACACGACGGGGGCGGGAGCATGGAAGGGCCGGTGCCCCCGGACGCGCGCGGACGCTTCGGGGTCACCGGTCGCACGCCCCCACCGGCTCCCGGGGCGCCGCGCCGGCCGCCCGCGAAACGCCGGCACTCGCCCGTCCAGCGGACGTTTATCGGACATCAATCCCGGGCAACGAGGCTGCCTCTCATGTCCGGAGATCAACACGGCAAGGGCGGCGGGTTCCGCCCGGCCGATGTGCTCAACCATGCCCAACTGCTGCGGCAGGGTGAGCAAGCCGCCCTCATGCTGACCAGACTCGGGGTGCGCGGCGGCGATCCCGTGGCGGTGCTGTTGCCCATGTGCCTGGAGTCGGTGGTGATCACTCTGGCCTGCATCCGCGTCGACGCCCAGCGCATCACGCTGCCGATCGGCGACCACGAGGGCTACGTGCGGCACCGAATAGCCAGCTCCGGCGCGGGCGTGGTGGTCACCGCCGACTCCTACGCGGCCGAGGGGCGCCCCATCCAGGTCAAGGCCGGTCTCGACCGGGCCCTGACCGGCTGCCCCGAGGTGCGCTCCGTGGTGGTGGTGCCGCAGTTCGCCCGGCCGGTGCCCTGGACGCCCGACCGCGACCTGTGGTGGCACGAGGGGCTGGCCGGCAGACGGCTGCCGACCGGGCCTTACCCTGAGGACATGAGCAGCAGCCCGCCCCCCGGAGAGCACCGGGAGGAGCCGCCGGCCGACCGGCTGGTCTTCGACGACCCGCTCCAGCACCGCTCGGCGGACGACAGCGACGACGGGTGGGGCGACCACTCGCCGCAGGACGTGGCCCGCGATCTGGCCCGCTTCGTGAACGAGAAGCCGCCGCACCACCTGTGACGCCCGCCGGGGCGCGCGCCCCACGGCGGCCCCAGCTGCCCCGGCTACTCCTTGGCGAGCCCGTCCCCACGGTCCTGGCCTTCGGCCGGGGCCGCCGGCGGCTCCGGGTCGCCGGAGCGCTGCGCGCCCACGGTGGCCATGGGACGGCCGGTGCGCCTGGCGATCAGCTCGTCCCGGATCTCGATGAGCAGATCCAGCTCGGTCGGCGTCGGCGCGGCCGCCTCGGCCTCCTGCTGCCCGCCCTTCAGCCGGGCCATGAACCTGGTCAGCGGCAGAATCATCAGGAAGTAGACGACGGCGGCCGTGATCAGGAACGTCAGCGAGGCGCTGATCACCGAACCCCAGCGGATCGCGACCCCGCCGCCGCCCGAGCACTCGCCACGCAGGCAGAGCTCGTAGGCGCTGAGGTCCTGGGTGCCGAAGGCACCGATGACCGGGTTGATCACGCCTTCCACCATCGCGTTCACGATGTTGGTGAAGGCCGCGCCGATCACGACCGCGACCGCCAGTTCCAACACGTTCCCGCGCATCAGGAAGTCCCTGAATCCGCCGAGGACGCCCGCGGCTCCTGCCACGACGCCCTGCCTCCCCTCGCTCACCGCTCCACCTCTCTCCGACCCGGCCCGTGCTGACGGCCCGGCCGATCCGACACACATTGCGCGCCACACGCTGCATCAGTGGTGGGGAGCCTGTCCAGTCGGATGCCCCCTCGGCGGTAATAGGACTCACCATCGGACGATCACCAGTTCGGCCTGGGCGGCCGCGCCCGCCAGCTTCGCCGCCGTGTCAGGGGAGACCGTGAGCACCACCAGGGCGCCCTGGCCCGCGCCGCCGTGTTCGGGCGCCGCGGCCCCGCCGCCCGGCACCTCGGCCACCAGCGCCCGCCGGGCGACGACCCGGGCCGCGCCCTTGGCGTCGGCGGCCAGCACGTCCACCCGGTCTCCTGGCCCGAGCAGCCCGACCGCCGCCGCATCGGCGATCCGGACCGGGGCCGCCACCCGCTCCGCCGGATCTCGCTCGACGGGGCCGGGCGCGGGGCCCTCCCTGGCCCCGCTCGCCGCCTCGGCCTCAGCGGCGGCCCCCGCTTCCGCCGGCTCCCGCGACCAGGGCAGGGCGAGAGCCAGCACGGCCGACGCGAGCGCCAGCGACAGCGCGACCGGCCGGCGCCGGCGCCGCAGCGCCCGGCGCAGCCGGTGCCGGCCGCCCCTGGGCCGCACGGGCGCGAACTCGGGCACGGCCTGACCGCCGAGGGCCGGCAGCGAGGTCGCGGGCTGGGTGGTGGTCGAACGGGGCGGAGCCTGAAGTGAGTTCATGCGCCCAGCGTGATCCGCCACGACGCATCCCGCTCAAGCCTGTGGACAACCCGACGCCTGTGGATAACCTCGTCACCCCAGAGGGTGAAAGCCGGAGCGGCCGGCGTCCATGTCCGAAATCCGCCAGCACACGCGGCCGGCAGGCCCGAGAGTGGGTCGGGTGTCGATCAGCTTCCTGCCCCTGGCCCCCGGGTCCCACCCGCACCACACCGTCATCCCGTCCCCACTCGGCGAGCTGCTGCTCCGCGGCGACGCCGAGGGCGTCCTCAGCAGGATCGACCTGCTGGCCGACCGCCGCCCCGAGCCGGAGTCGACCCCCGCCCCGGCCGCGTTCCGCGACGTCGCCGACCAGCTCACCGCGTACTTCGCCGGCGGCCGCACCCGGTTCGAGCTGCGGATCGCCACCGGCGGCACGCCGTTCCAGCGCACCGTCTGGGAGCGGCTGGTCACCATCCCCTACGGCACGACGCTGAGCTACGGGGAGCTGGCCAGGGAGCTTGGCCGCCCCACCGCGGCCCGCGCGGTCGGCGCGGCCAACGGCGCCAACCCGGTGCCGATCATCGTGCCGTGCCACCGGGTGCTGGCCGCCTCGGGCGACCTGACCGGCTTCGGCCTCGGCGGAGTGGCCCGCAAGCGGCTGCTGCTGTCCCTGGAGTCCGGCCAGCGGACGGCGTTCTGACAACGCCCGCCCACCCGGCCAGGGACCGACCGCCCAACCACGGACCGCCAGTCCCGGCGGCTACGCCGGAAGCTCGATCCCCGGGTCCTGGCCGGCCAGGGCCGCCCCGCAGTCGCAGTCGCGGGCGTCGCCCGCCGGCAGGCCGGCCACCACGTCGAAGAGGACGTCCCGCAGCCGGTCCACGTTCTGCGCGAAGACCGCGAGCACCTCGGCGTGCGAGACCCCCTCGCCGGCCTCGGCGCCCGCGTCCAGGTCGGTGACCAGCGCGAGCGACGTGTAGCAGAGCTCCAGCTCACGGGCGAGCGCCGCCTCCGGGTGGCCGGTCATGCCGACCACCGACCAGCCCTGCGCCGCGTGCCAGCGCGACTCGGCCCGGGTGGAGAAGCGCGGGCCCTCGATGACGCACATCGCGCCGCCGTCGACGGCCTCCCAGCCGCGCCCCGCGGCGGCGGCGAGCGCCGCCTTCCGCCCGGCCGGGCAGTACGGGTCGGCCAGCGAGACGTGCACGACCTTGGGCCGCGCGCCGTCCGGCCGCGGCTCGCCGTCGAAGAAGGTGTTGACCCGGCTCCTGGTGCGGTCCACGAGCTGGTCGGGGATCAGCAGCGTGCCGGGGCCGTACTCCGGCCGCAGCCCGCCCACGGCGCACGGGCCGAGCACCTGGCGCGCGCCCAGGGCGCGCAGCGCCCACAGGTTCGCGCGGTAGTTGATGCGGTGCGGCGGGAGGCGGTGATCGCGCCCGTGCCGGGGCAGGAACGCCACCTCGCGCCCCCCGACGGTGCCGACGAACAGCGAGTCGCTCGGCGCGCCGTACGGGGTGTCGACCGTGACCTCGGTCACGTCGTCGAGGAACGAGTAGAAACCGGAGCCGCTGATGACCCCGATCTCGGCCCGCGGGCCCGTCATGCGGCGGACGCGGTGCTGCCGGCGCTCTTCGACGAGCCGGCCGAGGAGGACGCGGCGGACGACGAGGACGAGCCGCCCGAGGAGGACGACGACGAGGACGAGGACGACGAGTCGGAGCCCGAACCACCGCTCTTCTCGGCCTTGCCACCCTTGTCAGCCGGCTTGTCCGACTTGGCGGACGACGACGCCGGGCTGCTGGACGACGAGGCGCTGCGGCTGTCGTTGCGATAGAAGCCGGAGCCCTTGAACACGATGCCGACCGCTGAGAACACCTTCTTCAGCCGCCCCTGGCAGCTGGGGCACACCGTCAGTGCGTCGTCGGTGAACTTCTGCACCACTTCGAGGCCCTCGCGGCACTCGGTGCACTGATACTGATAAGTCGGCACGAACTCCTCCTGGCACTCATGGTCATGGAGTGCTAACGACGGTCCATCGTGCAACATTCCGGGGTCCGAAGTCCACTGGCGCCCCCACGGCCGCTCACGCCGCGGACGGCCCGGCCTCCGGGTGGAGCCAGCCGGCCAGCTTGCCGCCCCGCCCCACCGCGACCAGCCGCCGCTCCACCGCCTCGCGCACCTCGTCCGTCGTCACCACGAGCAGTTCGTCGCCCCGGCGCAGCACCGTGGTGGGCCCGGGGACGAAGCTGGCGCCGTCCCTGACCACCAGCGTGACCGCCGCCTGCGGCGGGAGCCGCAGCTCCGCGACCTCCACGCCGTGCATCCGCGACGCCGCCGGGATCGACACCGAGAGCAGGTGCCCGCGCAGCCGGTCGAGCGGGGCGGACTCGATGTCCACGTCGACCGTCTTCTCGCCCTCCCCGATCCGCAGCCGCCGCGCCAGCCAGGGCAGCGTCGGGCCCTGGGCCAGCGTGTAGACGACCACCAGCACGAACACGATGCTGAAGATCCGGTCGCTGTCCGGCGCGTGCGCCACCACCGGGATGATCGCCAGCACGATGGGCACCGCGCCCCGCAGCCCCGCCCAGGACAGCAGCGCCTGTTCCCGCCAGGGCCGGCGGAACGGCGTCAGGCAGAGCACCACGGAGAGCGGCCTGGCCACGAAGGTGAGCACCCCGCCGATGATCAGCGCCGGGCCCACGTCGTTCCACAGCGCGTCCGGGTCGACCAGCAGCCCGAGCAGCACGAAGAGGCCGATCTGGGCGACCCAGGCCACCGCGTCCGCGAACCCCCTGGTGGCCGGCCGGTGCGGCAGCGCCGCGTTGCCGAGCACCAGGGAGGCCAGGTAGACGGCGAGGAAGCCGCTGCCGTGGAGCAGCGCGGCGGCGGCGTAGGCGAGCACGGCGAACGCGAGCACGGCGATCGGGTAGAGGCCGGAGGCGGGCAGCGCGATCCCGCGGAGCGCCAGCGCCCCGAGGCGGCCGATGAGCAGTCCGACGGCCAGGCCGACGGCGAGCTCGAAGGCCATCTCGAGCAGCAGCACGTACCAGCCGGATTCGCCGTAGTGCTCGGAGAAGGCCACCACCAGGATGACGACCGGGGCGTCGTTGAAGCCGGACTCCGCCTCGAGCGCCCCGGTGAGCCGGCGGGGCAGCGGCACCCGGCGGAGCACCGAGAACACGGCGGCGGCGTCGGTCGAGGAGACGACGGCCCCCATGATCAGCGCGGCCTGCCAGGAGAGCCCGACGAGGAAGTGGGCGGCGAGCGCCGTGACCGTGACGCTGACGGCGACGCCCACCGTGGCGAGGACGGCCGCGGTGGAGAGCGCCGGCCTGACGTCGTGCCAGCGGGTACCGAGCCCGCCCTCCGCGAGGATGACGACCAGCGCCGCGTACCCGAGCACCTGGGTGAGTTCGACGTCGTGGAACTCGACGCCCAGGCCGTCCTTCCCCAGCGCCACCCCGATCGCCAGGTAGAGCAGCAGCGAGGGGAGCCCGCTGCGCGAGGTCAGCCGGACCGCGGCGACCGCCACCAGCAGGACGAGGGAGAAGCCGAGCAGCAGCTCGTTGAGGCGGTCGACAGTCAGTGCCTGGGCCCTCGCTTTTCCGATCCGTGCCAGCTCGTTCTCGGGTCACCGCGTTCTCGCGCGCGTCGCGCTCGCGGGTCACCACGTTCTCGCGTCACCACGTCGCGAGCCGGGTGCACCCTACAGCGACACCAAATCGTCAGCTTTGCACCGAATTTACCATCATATGAACGCGGCGGCCCGGGCTGCTGACTCCCCGTAGGCTCACCTCAGTGGCCGTATGTCTATGGTTGCTTCCCATCGCTCAGCTGCCCTGTGAAGGACAGACATGCCCGCCAAGAAGCCCAGGCGACGCGGTCGTCTGCTCGTGATCGCGCTCTGCATGCTGCTCGTGGCCGGTGTCGGCTACGGCGCCTACTGGAGCATCAGCACCGTGCGGGCGTCCTACCCGCAGACGTCGGGGGAGATCGCGATCGAAGGACTGACCTCCGAGGTCACCGTCGTGCGCGACGCCAACGGCATACCGCAGCTGTACGCGGACACCCCGGAGGACCTGTTCCGCGCCCAGGGTTACGTCCAGGCGCAGGACCGTTTCTACGAGATGGACGTGCGCCGGCACATGACGGCCGGCCGCCTCTCCGAGATGTTCGGCGCCGACCAGCTGGAGACGGACGCCTTCCTGCGCACCCTCGGCTGGCACGAGGTGGCCCAGCAGGAGTGGGACGAGCAGCTGTCCGACGAGACCAAGGACTATCTGGAGGCGTACACGGCGGGCGTCAACGCCTACCTGGCGGAGCGCGACGGCGCCGAGCTCTCGGTGGAGTACGCGGCGCTCGGCCTCGTCAACGACTACCAGCCCGAGCCCTGGGAGCCGGTGGACTCGGTGGCCTGGTTGAAGGCGATGGCCTGGGACCTGCGCGGGAACATGCAGGAGGAGATCGACCGCGCCCTGCTGGCCCAGCGCCTCGAACCCGAGCAGGTCGAGGAGCTGTACCCGGCCTACCCCTACGACCGGAACGCCCCGATCGTCACGGAGAACGCCAGCGACCTGGCCGACGCCGAGAACTTCACGCCCGTCGAGGACGGCACGGGCACCGGCACGGGCACCGGCACCGGCACCGGGGTCGACGGCGGCACGGGTACCGAGGTTGACGGCGGCACCGGCGTCGAGGACGCCTACGGCGAGGTGTCGACGCAGCTCGGCGCCCTCACCCGCACGCTGGACGAGATCCCCAGCCTGCTCGGCCCGGACGGCAGCGGCATCGGCTCCAACTCCTGGGTGGTCTCCGGCGCCTACACGACCACCGGCATGCCGCTGCTGGCCAACGACCCGCACCTCGCGCCCTCGCTGCCCGGCATCTGGTACCAGATGGGCCTGCACTGCAACGAGCTGAGCGCCGAATGTCCGTTCGACGTCAGCGGCTTCACGTTCTCCGGGATGCCGGGCGTCGTCATCGGCCACAACCAGAACATCTCCTGGGGCCTGACCAACCTCGGCGCCGACGTGACCGACCTGCGCCTCGAGAAGCTCACCAACGGCAACCACGTGATCGACGGCCGCGAGGAGCCGTACGAGTCCCGCACCGAGGAGCTTCGCGTCGCCGGTGGCGAGACCCGCGAGATCACGGTCAGAACCGTCAACGGCCGCCCCGTCATCTCCGACCGCGACGAGCAGCTGGCCGGCGTCGGCGAGAGCGCCCCGGTCGACACCGCGGCCCCCGACCGCGGCGAGGGCTACGCCGTCTCACTCGACTGGACCGCCCTCACCCCCTCCCGCACCATGGACGCCGTCTTCGGCCTCAACGCGGCGACCGACTGGGACGAGTTCCGGGCCGCCGCCGCGGACTTCGCCGTCCCCTCGCAGAACCTGATCTACGCCGACACTTCAGGCAACATCGGCTACCAGGCGCCCGGCGCCATCCCGATCCGCAACGAGGGCGACGGCCGCTACCCGGCGCCCGGCTGGGACTCGTCCTACGACTGGGCGGAGGACTTCATCCCGTTCGATCAGCTGCCCTCTGAGTTCAACCCGGAGCGCGGCTACATCGTCACCGCCAACCAGGCCGTGATAGACGAGGACGCCTACCCGTACGCCCTCACCGACGACTGGAGCTACGGCACCCGCAGCCAGCGGATCACCGACCTGATCGAGGAGACCATCAGCGACGGCGGCCGGATCTCGATGGGCGACATGCAGTCCATCCAGCTGGACAACAGCAACGAGATGGCCCGCAACCTGGTGCCCTACCTGCTGGACGTCGAGATCTCCGACCCCTACGTCCGCGAGGCCCAGGAGCTGCTGGTCGGCTGGGACTTCAGCCAGGACGCCGACTCGCCTGGCGCCGCCTACTACAACGCCGTCTGGCGCAACCTGCTGCAGCTCGCGTTCGGCAACAAGCTCCCCAAGGAGCTGCGCGTCGAGGGCCAGTGCCTCCTGGTGCGGCCGGCCGACGAGTCGCAGCCGATCGAGGACCTCGACGGCGGCACCCGGCTGGTCAACGAGTGCGGCGAGCGCTCCCCCGCGACCGCGCAGCCGGACGGCGGCGACCGCTGGTTCGAGGTCGTCGGCAGCCTGCTCGAGGACCCGGAGAACGAGTGGTGGCGGACGCCCGCCAGCCGCACCCAGAGCGCCACGGAGAACCGCGACGAGCTGCTCGGCCGCGCCATGCGGGACGCCCGCTGGGAGCTGACCGCCGAGCTCGGCAAGGACATCGACACCTGGAGCTGGGGCCGGCTGCACCGGCTGATGCTCAACAACCAGACCCTCGGCACCGAGGGCCCTGGCCCGGTCCAGTGGCTGCTGAACCGGGGCCCGTGGAACCTGTCGGGCGGCTCGGACGCGGTGGACGCCAGCGGCTGGAACGCGGCCGGCGGCTACGACATCACCTGGGTGCCGTCGATGCGGATGATCGTCAGCCTCGACAACTTCGACGAGTCCCAGTGGATCAACCTGTCGGGCGCCTCGGGCCACGCCTTCCACCCCAACTACACCGACCAGACCGAGCTCTGGGCCGACGGCGAGTACCTGCCCTGGGCCTACGGCGCGGAGGCGGTGCAGGAGGGGGCCGAGAACACGCTGACCCTGCGGCCGGCGAACACCGGCGGGTGACGGCGGCGCGGCGGGCCGGGTGACGGGCCGGGTGAGGGGCCGGGTGTGAACGGATCAGCCCAGGTGAACGGTTCAGTCGAGCGGGGTGAAGCGGTGCGCGCCCTCCGGCGTGACGGCCGCCTGCACGGGCCGGTCGTGCCGCTCCCACGGCACCGCGTCCACCAGCTCGTGGCCGTAGACGAGCACCACGAGCGCCGGCCGCGCGCCGGCGGCGGTGATCCGGGCCAGCACCCGGTCGTAGCTGCCGCCGCCGCGGCCCATCCGCACCCCGCGCCCGTCGACGGCCAGGCCGGGCAGCAGCACGACGTCCGCCTCGGTCACCGCATCCCGGCCGAGGCGGCGGCCGCCCGGCTGCAACAGCCGGATCCGGCCGGCGTGCTCCGCCTCGACGAGCCGGCCGGCGCCCTCGTACTCCGCCCAGTCCAGGTCGTCGTCGGCGAGCAGCACCGGCAGCAGCACCCGCACCCCGCGGGCCCGCAGCGTGGCCAGCAGCTCGGCGGTGCCCGGCTCGTGACCGACCGACACGTACGCCGCGACGGTGCGCGCCTCGGCCAGCTCCGGCAGTTCGAGGGCGCGCTCGGCCAGCTGGTGCGCCGCCTGCGCGACCTCGTCGTCCGCCATGGCGGCGCGCACCGCCAGCAGGTCGCGCCTGACCTCACGCTTCTGCGCCGCGATCTCCGCGCTGTCTCCCATCGGCTCCCGCCCACTCGCCCTTCACAAGTCTCCGCGACCGTACCCAATCAGTCCCATTCACACGCATTCAGCGGTAATGCAAAACTGCTCATAACGTGACGTTCATCTATAAAGTGCTCGGTCCGGGCACACTAGATGGATAAGGTGACCGCATGACGTCACCACGCCCCCGACTCAGCAAGGCCGTCATCCCCGTCGCTGGGCTCGGCACCCGCTTTCTCCCCGCCACCAAGGCCACGCCCAAGGAGATGCTGCCGGTCGTGGACCAGCCGGCGATCCAGTACGTGGTGGAGGAGGCGACGGCCGCCGGCCTCACCGACGTGCTCATGATCACGGGGCGGAACAAGCGCCCGGTCGAGGACCACTTCGACCGCAACTACGAGCTGGAGGACGCGCTCCGCCGCAAGGGCGACGAGGAGCGGCTCTCCCGCGTGCAGGCCTCCACCGAGCTGGCCACCCTGCACTACGTACGCCAGGGCGACCCCAAGGGCCTCGGCCACGCGGTGGCCTGCGCGGCGCCGCACGTCGGCGACCAGCCGTTCGCCGTCCTCCTCGGCGACGACCTGATCGACCCGCGCGACCCGCTGCTCACCACCATGATCGAGGTCCAGGCCGAGCGCGGCGGCAGCGTGATCGCGCTGATGGAGGTCGACCCCGAGCAGATCCACCTCTACGGCTGCGCCGCCGTCGCCCCCGTCACCGACGGCGTCATGCGGGTCACGGGCCTGGTCGAGAAGCCGAACAACGAGGACGCCCCGAGCAACTACGCGGTCATCGGCCGGTACGTCTTCGGCCCCGGCGTCTTCGAGGTGCTCGCCAAGACCCCGCCCGGGCGCGGCGGCGAGATCCAGCTCACCGACGCCCTGCAGACGATGACCGCGGAGGACACCCCGGGTGGCCCGGTGCACGGCGTCGTCTTCAAGGGCCGCCGCTACGACACCGGCGACCGCGCCGACTACCTGCGCTCCATCGTCCGGCTCGCCTGCGAACGCCCCGACCTCGGGCCCGAGTTCCGCGCCTGGCTGCGCACCTACGTGGCCGAGGAGATGCCGGCGGTTGACTGACACACTGTCCGCCATGTGGTCAGTCGACGAACATCTGGCGGACGTCCTGCGCGCGGTGCGGCCGCTCGCCCCCATCGAGCTGCCGCTGCTCGACGCCGTCGGGTGCGTGCTCACCGAGGACGTCACGGTACCGGCCGCGCTGCCGCCGTTCGACAACAGCTCGATGGACGGCTACGCGGTGCGGCTCGCCGACGTGGAGGGCGCCACCGAGGAGTTCCCCGCCGTGCTGGGCGTCGTCGGCGACATCGCGGCGGGCAGCGGCAACCTGCCCACGGTGGGCCCAGGGCAGGCCGCCAGGATCATGACCGGCGCCCCCGTCCCGCCCGGCGCCCAGGCCGTGGTGCCCGTCGAGTGGACGGACGGCGGGGCCGGTGGCGGCCCGGCCGAGGCCATGACCTCGGCCCCGCACGGACCCGAGGTCCGGGTCCACCGGCCGGCCGCGGCCGGCCAGCACATCCGCCGCCGCGGCAGCGACGCGGTGGCCGGCACGCTGGCGCTGGCCGCGGGCACCGTGCTCGGCCCGCCCCAGGTCGGTCTCCTGGCGGCACTCGGCCGCGCGGCCGTGCCGGTCCACCCGCGGCCGCGGGTCGTCGTCCTCTCCACCGGCAGCGAGTTGACGCCCCCTGGCGAGCCGCTCGAGCCCGGCCGGATCCACGACTCCAACAGCTTCTCGCTCACCGCCGCCGCCCAGGCCGCCGGCGCCGTCGCCTACCGGGTGGCCGCCGTCGCCGACGACGCGGCCACGCTGCGCGCCGTCCTCGACGACCAGTTGGTGCGGGCCGACCTCGTCGTCACCAGCGGCGGTGTCAGTGTCGGCGCCTACGATGTGGTCAAGGAGGCGCTGGAGCGGGAGTCCGGGATCGAGTTCCGCCGGCTCGCCATGCAGCCGGGCAAGCCGCAGGGGTTCGGCCTGCTCGGCCCGAGCGGGGTCCCGCTGTTCGCCCTCCCCGGCAATCCGGTCAGCTCCTACGTCTCCTTCGAGTTGTTCGTCAGGCCCGCGCTCCGCGCCATGGCAGGACTGGCGCCCGACGCGCTGCACCGGCCCCGGGTCCAGGCCCGGCTGGTTACGCCAGGACCGCTCTCCTCGCCGCCCGGCCGCCGGCAGTTCCTGCGCGGCGTCCACACCCCGCCGGCCGCCGGCGAACACCTCGGCACGGTCACCCCGATCGGCGGCGCGAGCTCCCACCTGCTGGCCGCCCTGGCCCGCGCCGACTCGCTGGTCGAGATCCCCGAGCAGGTGACCGAGGTCGCCCCGGGGGCCGAGCTGACGGTGGTGCTGCTCGGCTAGGGCCTCTTCCGCGGGGGAGTACCGTAGCTGCTCATGAGCGCCCCTCATCTCACCCACATCGACGCCCAAGGCGCCGCCCGAATGGTCGACGTGTCAGGCAAGGCCGTCACCGCGCGCACCGCCCGGGCCACCGGGCGGGTGCTGGTGTCGCCCGAGGTCGTCGGGCTGCTGCGGGACGGCGGCGTGCCCAAGGGCGACGCGCTCGCCACCGCCAGGATCGCCGGGATCATGGGCGCCAAGCGCACCCCCGAGCTGATCCCGCTCTGCCACCCGCTGGCGATCTCCGGCGTCCAGGTCGAACTCGGCGTCGCCGACGACGCCGTGGAGATCGCCGCCACGGTGCGCACCAGCGACCGCACGGGCGTGGAGATGGAGGCGCTGACGGCGGTGAGCGTCGCCGCGCTCACCGTCGTGGACATGGTCAAGGCCGTGGACAAGGCCGCCGTCATCACCGACATCAGGGTCGAGGAAAAGACCGGCGGCGCCTCGGGCGACTGGAGCCGCCCCCGATGACGACCGCGCCCACCCCCTACCGGGCCCTCGCCGTCACCGCCTCGAACCGCGCGGCCGCCGGCGTCTACTCCGACACCACGGGCCCGCTGCTGGTCGAGGCCCTGGCCGAACTCGACTTCGCCGTCGAGGGCCCGGTCGTCGTCCCGGACGGCGAGCCCGTAGAGGCCGCCCTGCGCGAGGCCGTGACCGCCGGCTACGACGTCGTGCTGACCACCGGCGGCACCGGCCTCAGCCCGACCGACCGCACCCCCGAGATGACAAGGGCGGTGCTCGACCGCGAGATCCCCGGCATCCCCGAGGCCATCCGCGCCGCCGGCCAGGCCAAGGTGCCGACGGCCGCGCTCTCCCGCGGCCTGGCCGGCGTCGCCGGCCGCACCCTGATCGTCAACCTGCCGGGCTCGCCCGGCGGGGTGCGGGACGGCCTGGCCGTGCTGCGCCCGCTGCTGCGGCACGCCGTCGACCAGCTGCGCGGCGGCGACCACCAGAGATGAACTTCCACTCCTGGCCCGTCGAACTGGTCGACGAACATGTCGGCCTGAGGCCCATTCGGCAGCGCGACCACCGCGCCTGGCGCGAGATCAACCAGCGCAACCGCGACTGGCTGCGCCCCTGGGAAGCCACCATCCCGCCCCCGCCGCCCGGCCATGTGCCGCCGCGCCGGCCGACGTTCCGGCAGATGGTCCGTCATCTCCGCAACGAGGCCCAGTCCGGCCGGATGCTGCCGTTCGTCGTCACCCATCGGGGGCGTCTGGTGGGGCAGTTGACGGTGGCCGGCATCACCTGGGGCTCCATGTGTTCCGGCCATATCGGCTACTGGATCGACCGCGCGGCCGCCGGCCGCGGCATCATGCCGACCGCCGTGGCACTGGCCGCCGACCACTGTTTCCTCGGTCTCGGACTCCACCGCGTCGAGATCTGCATTCGGCCGGAGAACGTCCCGAGCCGGCGCGTGGTGGAGAAACTCGGCTTCCGCGAGGAGGGCCTGCGCCCCCGCTATCTGCACATCGACGGCGCCTGGCGCGACCACCTCGTCTTCGCCCTCACGGCCGAGGAGGCCCCCGAGGGCCTGCTGACCCGCTGGCACGAGGCGCAGCGAACTCCCCAGAAATAAAACAGGTATTCGAATACCCGTTATCGGGAGGCGCCGACCGGCCGCGACCACCCGGGTAACAATCCGAAGAAATACCCGGGATGACGGCCTGATCGTGCGACACACCGAGCCATTTGGCAGATGGACTCGCACAAACCCCTCTACGGTGTGAGCGTGAGCAGCAGTGGCCTCATCTTCGCAATGATCGTCGGGGCCTGGGCCGCGTATCTCGTGCCGATGTGGCTCCGCAGGCAGGACGAGCTCAACGAGGCCCGGCCGACGGAACGCTTCAGCACCGCCATCCGGCTGCTGACGCGCAAGCGCGCGTCGGAGCAGTCGACGGAGGGGGACACGCCGGAGCCGGTCGCCGACGACGCCCCGCCGGCGCAGCCGGACGTCCACGCGGACGTCCGCTCCTTCGCCGAGCCCATCACCGACGCCCACCTCGCCTCGCCGACCCAGGACCCGGCCCAGGGGCCGGCGCCCGCACCGGCCGCCGTGGCGCCGAGCGGCCGCGCCAAGGTCCTCGCCCGCCGCCGGCGAACCACCATGATCCTGCTGCTGGCCTTCACGCTCGGCGGCATCGTCACCGTCACCGCCGGCTCCCGGTTCCTCTGGCTGCCCGCCGTGCCGGCCGTGCTGCTCACCGCGTACGTCGTCCACGTGCGCCGCGCCGAGGCCAAGCGCACCGCCGTCGCCATCGACCGCCGCCGCGCCGAGGAGGCCGCCCGCCGGCTCCGCCAGCGCACCCAGGCCAGCTCGGCGGCGATGCCGGAGAAGCCGTCCAAGGCGATCGTCGAGCAGACCGACCACGCCGAGTGGGTCGACCAGCAGCGCCGCCGCCAGCCGACGCTCGACGACGAGCCGCAGAGCTGGGACCCGGCGCCGGTCCCGCTGCCCACCTACGTCAACGCGCCGGTCGCCCCGCGCACCAACCGCGGCATCGACCTCGACGCCCCCGACACCTGGTCCGCGGCCCGCTCCACCACGGCCGCCTCCCCCCAGACCGCCGCCCCCACCCCCCAGCCGGGCGCGCAGCGGACCCCCCTCTTCGACCAGTACGCCGACCCCGAGGACGAGCGCCACCGCCGCGCCGCCGGGGAGTGACCCTCACCCCAGGAACGGATTTCTACCCGCCCCTCCCCGAGTGCTACAGTTTCGGAGTCGCAAGGGCCTGTAGCGCAGCCTGGTAGCGCATCTCGTTCGCAACGAGGGGGTCAGGGGTTCAAATCCCCTCAGGTCCACCGGCAAGGGCCGTTCCCAATACCAGGTGGAACGGACAGACGAGATCCCGCCCGATCGGTTGATCGGGCGGGATTTCGGCGTTTCCGGGGTTTGTTCGAGGCAGTTCGTCCTTCAAGGCCCTAAGCGACCGTGAGGACGATCTTGCCCTGGATATGACCGCGGGCGGCGCGTTCGTGTGCCGCGCGGGCCTGCGCGAGCGCGAACGTGCTGTCGATCGCGACCCGGACCGTGCCCGCGTCGATCAGCCGTCCCAGTTCGGCGAGTTGCGCGCCGTTCGAACGGACCTGGGTGATCGAGACCGTGACGCCCAGCCTCGCGGTCTCCGCCGCGTCGAAGTCCCCGGGAAACACGGGGAGCTGGGAACCGCCGCGCCTGAGCGTGCGCAGGAGGCGACGGCTGTCGGGGCCGCCGACGGTGTCGAGGACGACGTCGACGTCGCGCACCAGGTCCTCGGGGCGGCTCCTGGTGTAGTCGATGAACCGGTCGGCGCCGAGCCCGCGCAGGAACGATTCGTGCGCGCCGGAGGCCACCGCGACGACCTGTGCGCCCTGCCACTTCGCCAGTTGGAGTGCGAAGTGCCCCACACCGCCTGCGGCGCCGTTGACGAGGACCGTCGTGTCGGCGTCGAGGGCCGGCGGGCGGTGCGGTGCCTCCTGGAAGGGTGAGGGGTGGTCGTGTCCGAGCTCGATCAGGAACTGCCAGGCGGTGAGCCCGGCCATCGGCGCCCCGGCGGCGTGCACGTGATCGACGCCGGCCGGCTTGCGGGCGAGGTCCGACGCGGGCGCGGCCACGTACTCGGCGTACGCGCCGCCGTCGAAACCGGGGAACCGCAGCAGGCCGAAGACCTCGTCCCCCACGGCGAGATCGCGCACGTCCGCGGCGACGGCCTCGACGACGCCCGACACGTCCGTCCCCGGGATCACCGGCAGCCGGACCGTCACCTCCGAGCCTGGCACCCTGGTCAGCCCGCGGCGCAGGTACCAGTCCGGCGGATTGACGCCGACCGCGTGCACGCGGACGAGCACCTCGCCCGGCCCCGGTTCGGGGATCGGCACCTCGTCCGCACGCAGGACCTCGGGGCCTCCGTGCTCGTGGAGTCGGACCGCCCTCATGGTGTGTGTCGGCATCGTTCTCTCCTGCCAGCGGCGCGGGATACGCTTATCCGGATCGGCGGTCCATATATCCGGACCGCTGATCCGAATATATGGACCACTGATCCGGATCGTCAAGAGGGGCCGATGCGAGCCGACGCGAGGAAGAACCGCGACCACCTGCTCGCGGTAGCGGACACGGCCCTCGCCGAGCAGGGCGTCGACGTGTCCCTGCGCGACATCGCGCGCCGGGCCGGGGTCGGGCTCGCGACGCTCCTGCGGCACTTCCCGACGCGCGAGGCGCTGCTCGAAGCCCTGCTCCGTACGAGCTTCGACGAGCTGACGGCGAAGGCGGGCGAGCTGGAGAGGTCGAGCTCACCGGAGGACGCCCTCGTCTCGTGGCTGCGCGAGTGCACCGCGTGGACGACCGCGTACCGGGGCGTGACCGTGCTCATGGCAGCCGCCATCGACGATCCGGACTCGGCGCTCCACGCCTCGTGCGTCACCCTGCGCGCGGCCGGCGCGCGGCTCCTCGCCCGCGCCCAGGCCGCGGGCACGGCGCGGACCGACATCGATGGCACCGACGTGTTCGCGCTGGTGGCGGCGCTCGCCTGGCTCGGCGACCAACCTTCGCTCGCGCCACGCGCCTGCCATCTCTTCGACGTCGTCGCGGGCACGATCCTGACCGGCGCGGCGAGCGGCGACGCGGAGGGGGAACGCCGACCGCTCGCCCACGACTGAGCGCTGGAGCCCCCGCGCGAGCGGAAAGGACTCCGGCGCTTCAGTGTGCGACGGGCTCGTCGTCCAGCCGCTGGCCGCGCAGCAGGAACCAGGCCGCGACGGCGGTGGCCAGCAGTACCGCGGCGCCGGCGCCGGCGGCGAGCCCCAGGCCGTCGACGAAGGACTGGCGGGCGGCGGCCAGCAGCTCGGCCGCCGTGTCGGGAGGCAGGTGGGAGGCGGCCTCCACGGCTCCGCCCAACGACTCGTGGGCCGCGTCGGGGGCGCCGGCCGGGCCGGTGAAGTTCCGGTAGACGCCGGTCACCAGGGAGCCGAGCAGCGCGATGCCGAGGGCGGTGCCGAGCTCGTACGCCGTCTCGGAGACCGCGGACGCCGCGCCCGCCCGCTCCTTGGGGACGCTGGAGAGGATGACGTCGGCGGTGACGGTGAAGGAGAGTCCCGAGCCGAGACCGACGACCAGCAGCGCGGTGCCGAGCAGCGGATAGCCGGTGGACTGGTCGATGACGGTGAGCGCGGCGAGCGCCACGCCGACCGCGGCCAGCCCGCCGGAGACGGTGGCACGGACCGAGAACCGCCGGGCCGCGCGCCCGGCGAGCAGGCCGGCGGTCACCGCGCCGACGGCGGCGGGCAGTTCCGCGATGCCGGCCTCGAGCGGCCCTCTGTCCTGGACCAGTTGCAGGTACTGGGAGAGGAAGAAGATCAGGCCGGCCAGGCCCAGGATGGTCATCAGGTCGGCCAGGACCGCGCCGCTGAAGCCGCGGCTGCGGAAGAGCCGGGTGTCGAGCAGCGGGGTCGGCAGGATCCGCTGCCGCCGGACGAACGCGTAGAGGGCGGCGGCCCCCACAAGACCCGCGGCGATCGAGCCGAAGGCGAGGCCGTGCGCGGCGGTCTCCTTGATCGCGTACACCGTGCCGACCATGCCGACCAGCGAGAGGACGACGCTGACGAGGTCCCACGGGCCGGGGTTCGGGTTGCGGGACTCCGGCAGCAGCTTGACGCCGAGGAGGACGAGGACGGCCATCACGGGCAGGTTGATCAGGAAGACCGAGCCCCACCAGAAGTGCTCGAGCAGGAAACCGCCCACGATCGGGCCGATCGCCATGCCGGCGGAGGCGGCGGCGCCCCAGATGCCGATGGCGACGCTGCGTTCGCGCGGGTCGTGGAAGAGGTTGCGGATCAGGGCGAGGGTGGCGGGCATCAGGGTGGCGCCGGCCACGCCGAGCAGGGCGCGGGCCAGGATCATCAGCTCGGGCGTCGACGCGTAGGCGTTGACCACGGATATCGCGCCGAACGCCGTGGCGCCCAGGAGCAGGACGCGCTTGCGGCCGACGCGGTCGCCGAGGCTGCCCATGGAGATGAGCAGTCCGGCGATCACGAAGGAGTAGACGTCGCCGATCCACAGCAGTTGGGTGCTCGACGGGCTCAGGTCCTCGCTGAGGTACGGGGTGGCGAGACCGAGGACGGTCGCGTCGACGGCGACCAGCAGCACGGCGAGGACGAGGACGGCGAGCGCCACCCAGCGGCCGGGGCGGTTGACCGCCCCCGTGGTGTCGGCGGTCGGCCTGATGGTGCTGGTCATGACGCCTCTCTCCGAGACGCGCCGCCGAGCAGCAGCTCGACGATCAGGTGGGTGAAGTCGTTGCGGGCCACCCGACCGTCGCTCACCGCCCAGGCCGCGGAGGCGAACAGGCCGTAGAGCGCCTCGGTGAGCCAGACGGCGCTGAGGTCGATGCGGAACTCGCCGCCCTCCTGGCCGCGCCGGAACAGCGCGTTCAACCGGGCGTCCATCCTGTCCCAGCCCTCGTGCTGCCCGGTGCCCTCGAAGAGCTGGTTCTCGGTGTAGAGGAAGGCGAGCAGGCCGGCGGAGGGCTCGATTCCGCCGACCAGGCGGCGCACCGCTTCGGCGGCCGGCCCCTCGTCGAGCCGCGCCGCGTCCAGGGCGGCCTCGCACTCGGCGATGGCGAGTGCCTCCAGGGCGCGCACGAGGGCGTCACGCCCGGCGAAGTGGCGGTGCAGCGTCGCCCGACTGATCCCCGCGGCCTGGGCGACCTCGTCCATGGTCGCCGTGGCCTTGCGGGACAGCAGCGCCGCGGCGGTGCGCAGCACGAGATCACGATCAACAGCCATGAGACAAGGGTATACCTCATGAGACATCGATGTCTCACGAGGGTCATGGGCTCGCTCAGCCGCGGGGGCCGAGGAAGAGGCCGCCGGTGGCGTCGATGGTCTGGCCGGTGATCCAGCGGGCGGCGTCGGAGGCGAGGAAGGCGACGACGTCGGCGATGTCGTCGGGGCCGCCGAGGCGGTCGAGGGCGGTCAGGGCGGTGATCTGGTCGACGAGTCCTGGCACGTCGAAGACGGCGCCGTTGGTCGGGGTTCTGGTGGCGCCGGGGGCGACGGCGTTGACGGTGATGCCGCGGGGGCCGAGTTGGTTGGCCAGGGTTCTGCTCATCGTCTCGACCGCGGCCTTCGTCATGGCGAAGGAGGTCTGGGCGGGGTTGGCCATCCGGGTGGCCACCGAGGAGATCGTGACGATCCGGCCGCCGTCGGGGATGAGGGGCAGCGCGTGCTGGACGGTGAAGTAGGGCGCGCACACGTTGACCGCGAAGAGGTGGTCGAACTCGGCCCGGGTCGTGGTGCCGAGCGGGCCGGCCGGTGGGGCCGCCGCGTTGTTGACGAGGATGTCAAGCGGGCGGCCGGCCAGGGCGGCCTCGACGCCGGCGAAGAGGGTCTCCACGTCGCCGTCCACCCCGAGTTCGGCCCGGACCGCGCGGGCGGTGCCGCCCGCGCCGGCTATCCGGTCGACCGTCGCCGCCGCCCCGCGCTCGTCGCCGTTGAAGTGCGCGATGACCGTGGCCCCTTCGGCCGCCAGCCGGGTCGCGATCGCCGCTCCGATGCCGCGGGACGCGCCCGTCACCAGTGCCGTCCTGTCGGTCAGTGTGCTCATGCTGTCCGCTCCAGTTCATGTGAGTCACTAACATTGCGGTAGTGTCTATCACATGAGTGAGCGGCGACCGAGCCTGCGGGAGCGGCAGCGGTCCGAGACCCGGCGGATGATCCAGGCGCGCGCGGTGCGGCTGTTCACCGACCGCGGCTACGACGAGGTGACGGTGGCCGACGTCGCCGCGGCCGCCGGGGTCTCGGCGATGACCGTGTACCGGCATTTCCCCACCAAGGAGGACCTCGTCCTCGTCGAGCAGCCGGCGCGGCTCGTCGCCGAGCGGGTCGCCGCGTCCGCCGCCACGGAACCCGTGGTGCGGCGCGTCGGGGGCGCGCTCGTCGAGGCGGGAACGGCGTTGACCGACGGGGAGGGGGAGCGGTTCCTGTTGGACTGCCTCAGGCTGATGGTCGCGACGCCGGCGTTGCGGGCCAGGCACCTGGACAGCCAGTACGCGCTGCAACAGGCCGTCGTCGACGCCCTCGGGGTCGACCCGGCCGACCCCGACGCCGCGTTCCGCGCGCACGCGGCGACCAGCGCCTGCCTGGCCGCGCTGCACACCGCGCTGACCCGCTGGGCCGAGGAGGGCGGGCGGACGCCGCTGCCCGAGCTGATCGAGCGGGCGCTCGCCGCGTCCTTCGGCCCGACATAGGCGGCGCGGGCGACAGGACAGGACCTAGGGGATGGCCGTCACCAGGAGTGCGGCGGCGACGAGGGTGCCGCCGAGCCAGAGTGGGCCGGCGGGTCCCGACAGTTCGACCGCACGGCCGCCGAGCAGGGCGCCCGCGCCGATGGCCAGGTTGAAGACGCCGGCGAAGAGCGACGAGACGGCCTCGCGCGCGTCGGCGGCGGCCGCCATCAGCCAGTTCTGCATGGTGACCGACACTCCGCCGTACGCCAGCCCCCACGCCACCGCCAGTGCCGCGGAGGCCACCACGCCGCCGCCGGTCGTCGCGAGCAGCAGGACCGTCGCCGCGAGCGCCGCGGAGATCGCCCGCAGCGTCCGCCGCGGATCGCGGGCCGCCGCCGTGCCGGCGAGGAAGTTGCCGAGGACGCCGGCGACCCCGTAGGCCAGCAGCAGCGCGCCGATCGCCGCGGCCGCCAGCCCGTCCGCCCGCTCCAGCACCGGACGTACATAGGTGTACGCGGCGAAGTGGCCGGTGACCAGCAGCAGGACGACCAGCAGCCCGGTGCGCACCGCGGGGGTGCGCGGCAGTCGGACGAGGGCGCGCAGCGGGATCGGCGCCACGGTGGGGAGCGGCGGCAGGGCCAGGCGCAGCAGGCCGGCCACCGCCAGCGCGAGCACGGCGGTGGCGGCGAACGAGGCGCGCCAGCCGACGAGTTCGCCCAGCATCGTGCCGGCGGGCACCCCCAGGACCGAGGCCACCGCGATGCCGCTGAAGATCACCGCCGTCGCGCGTCCCACCCGGTCGGGCGCCACCAGGTTCACGGCCAGGCTCGCGGCGACCGCCCACACGCCGCCGATGCACACCCCCACCAGGACCCGCGCGGCCAGCAGCACCGGCAGCCCGGGGGCCAGCGCGGCGAGCGCGTTCGCCGCCGCGAGCAGCACGAGCAACGCCACCAGCACCGTCCTGCGGTCCGTCCGCCGCACCGCGGGCGGCAGCAGGGGCGCCGCGACGGCCGCGACGAGCCCCGGCAGGGTGACGGCGAGACCGGCCGTCCCGTCCGAGACGCCGAGTCCCGAGGCGATCGGGGTGAGCAGCCCCACGGGCAGCATCTCCGAGGTGACGACGGCGAAGGTGGCCGCCGCGACGACCGGGACGGGCCCGAGTGGAGGAGTCGCACATGCCCTCAAGGCTCGGCACCGCAGGGGCCGGGAACAACGCCGAAGGTCTCATCGCTGCATGAGCGTGGCTCATCGATCGGTGCGGGAGAAGAGGGGCGTCGTGCGCGGGTTGGAGATCCGTGAGCTGGAGTGTTTCCTGATGCTCGCCGAGGAACTGCACTTCGGCCGCGCCGGGGAGCGTCTCTACGTCTCGCAGAGCCGGGTCAGCCAGCTGCTGCGCGCCCTGGAGCGGCGGATCGGCGCCCGGCTCGTCGAACGCAGCAGCCGGCGGGTGGCGCTGACCCCGTTCGGCGAGCGTTTCCTCGCCGAACTGCGCCCCGCCTACGAGGCGTTGCACGGCACGGTCGAGTCCGCCAGGGCGGCGGCCAACGGCCTGGCCGGCGCCGTGCGGATCGGCTTCCAGGGCACGGCGGAGGCCCCGCTGCTGCGCGCCATCGCGGCCTTGGAGGCGGCCGGCCAGGACGCCAGGGTCGAGTTGACCGAGATCCCGCTGGCCGATCCCTTCGGGGCGGTGCGCCGCGCCGAGGTGGACGCGGCGGTGGTGCTGCTGCCCGTGGCGGAGCCGGATCTCGAGCTGCTGGCCGGCTTTCCCGGGCAGCGGCAGCTGCTCGCCGTCCCGGTGCGCCATCCCCTCGCCGACCGGGCCTCGGTGACGGCGGACGACCTGGCCGACGCGGCGCTCGTCGCCCCCGCCGAGCCGGCGCCCGAATACTGGCGGCGCGCCCAGGCCCCCACGGCGCGGCCAGGGCCGCGGGCCCGCACCCTGTAGGAGGGGTTGAGCCTGGTGGCCGCGCGGCAGGGCGCGATGCTGCTGTGCCGGCCCATGGCGGAGTACCACGTCCGCGCGGACGTCGTCTTCGTGCCGGTGACCGGGTTGCCCGACTCGGTGCTCGGCCTGGTGGCGCGCCGCGGCCACGTCCCGGCGCCGGTCCGCGCGCTGGCCGGATTCGTCACCGGGGCGGTCGCGGGAGCGGCGCCTGGGCCTCAGCGTTCGCGGCCGTAGGCGGCGACGGCGAGCGGGCAGAAGACGGCGAGGATGGCGGCCGACCAGCCGAGGGTCCAGGCGACGGAGTCGCCGGCCGGGGTGCCGGTGAGCAGGGCGCGGGCGGCGTCCATGGCGTGGCTGACGGGGTTGGCGTTCGCCCAGCTCGCGAGCCAGCCGGGGAGGGTGTCGACGGGGGCCGCGAGGCTGGTGCCGAGCATCAGCGGGATGACGGCGAGGAACGCGAAGCCCATCACCGCGTTCTCGTCCCTGACGAGGACGCCGAGGAGCACCGTGACCCAGCTGAGGCAGAAGCCGAAGGCGAGCGCGAGGGCGACGGCGACGACATAGCGGACCAGGTCGGCCAAAACCGAGCCGAGCAGCGGCGCGGACCGGGCGATCGGCAGGCTGCGGAAGCGGTCGAAGACGCCCTTCCGCATGTCGATGTTGATGCTCAGCCCGCTGGAGAGCAGGCCGGAGAGGCCCGCGCCCATGACGACGATGCCGGGGAAGAGGTAGTCCAGGTAGGCGTCGGTCGAGCCGGTGACGGAGCCGCCGAAGAGGTAGACGAAGAGGAGCAGGAAGAGCGTCGGGGTGACGACCCCGTTGACGAGCGCGCCGGGGTTGCGGGCCGACTTGGTGAGGCCGCGGCCGGCGAGGACGAGGCTGTGCCGGAGCAGCGGCGGCAGGGCGGGGGCGGGGCTTGGGGCGGGGGTCATGCTCGGCTCCTCGGGGACCGGGGCTGGGGCTGGGGCTGGGGCTCGGCAGGCTCCGGTGTGTCGCGTGGGGCGCCGGTCAGGGCGAAGAAGACCTCGTCGAGGCTGGGCAGGCGCAGGGCGAACTCGGCCAGCGCGATCCCCCGTTCGTCGAGGCGGCGGGCCACCTCGAAGACGGTCAGGTCGCCGTCGACGGGCACCACGAGTCCGTGCCGGCCGGTGCGTTCGACCGGGTGGCCGCAGACCTCGGCGAGCACCCGGGCCACCTCGTCGGCCCGGTCCTGGTCCCTGAGGCGGGCGGCGATCGCCTGGCCGCCGACGATCTGCTTGAGGTCCGGCGGGGTGCCGTGGGCGATGACGCGCCCGTCGTCGATCACCGCGATCTCGTCGGCGAGCGCGTCGGCCTCCTCCAGGTACTGCGTGGTCAGCAGCACGCTCGCCCCGTCCGCCGTCAGCTCGCGGATGATCCGCCACAGCTCCTCGCGCCGCCCGGGGTCGAGGCCGACGGACGGCTCGTCGAGGAAGACGACGCGGGGCCGGCCGACGAGGCTGGCCGCGAGGTCGAGCCGGCGGCGCATCCCGCCCGAGTAGCCGGCCACCGGCCGGCGCGCGGCGTCGGCGAGGCCGAACCGGTCGAGCAGTTCCGTCGCGCGGCGGACGGCGTCGGGTTTGCGCAGGTCGAGCAGTCTGCCGAGCAGCACCAGGTTGCCCAGGCCCGTCAACTCCTCGTCCAGCGTGGCGTACTGGCCGGTCAGCCCGATCAGCCGGCGCACCCGCGCGGCGTCCCGGACGACGTCGTGGCCGCCGACCCGTGCGGTGCCGGCGTCGGGCCTGGTCAGCGTCGCCAGGACGCGGATGGCCGTGGTCTTGCCGGCGCCGTTCGGCCCCAGCACGCCGAGCACGGTGCCGGCGCGTGCGTGGAGGTCGACGCCGGCGAGCGCCGTGGTCGCGCCGAACCTCTTGACCAGCCCTTCGGTACGGAACGCGTAGTCGTCCATGCGTCCGGGTTCTCCCTCCCGATGGATGCACTCCGTTTCAGATGACGACGTCATCCGGATTTTGAGAGTATCCTAAATCCCGGTCCTGGCGGGAACGGATGGAACGAGCGGGAGGGAACGGTGATGGCTCGACTGACGCGGGTGCAGCAGCAGGCGCGCACGCGCGCCGCGGTGTTGGCCGCGGCGCGGCGGGAGTTCATCGAGTACGGCTACGGCCCGGCGAAGGTCGACCGGATCGCCGAGCGGGCGGAGTTGACCAGGGGCGCGGTGTACTCGAACTTCCCCGGCAAGCGCGCGCTGTATCTGGCGGTGCTGGTCGAGATGGTCGAGCGCGCCCACCCGAGCGAGCCGGCCGCCCGCCCCGACTCGCCGCCCGACGCGCTCGGCCGGTTCGCCAGGGCGTGGCTGGAGCGGCTGCCGCTGGTCGACGACTCGGCGGCGGGCGGCCGGCTGCAACTGCGCTCGCTGGTGGGCGTCGTCGACGACGGGCCGAGCCGGGCGGTGCTGACGGGGATCGCCAGGCTCGAGGCGCTGTTGCTGGCGATGGGCTTGGAGGACGTCGAGCCGGGCGCCGCGCCGCGGCGGGTGCGGCTCGCCGAGCTGGTGCTGACCCTGCTGGGCGGCTCGGGGCTGCTTGCCGAGCTGGCGCCGGGCTTCGGCGACCCCTTCGACCGGACCCGCGCCTGCGAGCACCTGGCCGGCCTGGACCTCGGCGACGTCTGGGCACCGCCGCACCTGCCGTATGTCGCGCCGGCCGAACCGTGCCTGGACGGCTGGGATCCGCCGTCGGGTCTGGTGGACCGGATCGTCGGGGGCGAGGTCGACCTCGGGGTCGACGGCCTGGTGACGGTGCTGGGCGCCGGCCGGCTGGCCGCCACCGAGGAGGCCGTCCGCGCGGCCGCGCCAGGCGAGCAGGTCACGGTGGTCGTGGTCACCGACGCACCGGCCGAGACCGGCGGCCTCGTGCGGCTCAGGATCAGCGACCTGGCCGGCTGCCTGCGCCGCGTCTTCCCACCCGAGGCGTGGCGGCGGCTGCGGCTGGTCGTGGACGACGAGGCGCGGGTGGCCACGGCCGTCGGGCTGACCGGCGTCGACGACGAGACGGAGGCCGCCGTACGGATCAGGGGCGGCGCGATCGTCGCCAGGGCGAGCGGGCGGAGCGCCGGATACGCCACCACAATCAGCAGCGCGGACGGCGCCAGGTCACGGGAGGCCACGGCATGACGCGGGCCGAACCACCGGTGATCGACGGCGAGTCGGCGGTGCTCCACGCCCTGCGCTGCGGCGGCCACGCCGGCGTCGCCCGGGTGGCCGCCACCACGGGCCTCGGCGCCTCGGACGCCGAGTCCGCGCTGATCGACCTCGCCGTCGCGGGTCTCGTCACCTACCAGGCGGGCCCGTTCGGCGCCTGGGGGCTGACGGAGGCCGGCCGCGTCGCGGACGCCGAGCGGACCGCCGACGCGTTGACGCGAGCCGGCGCCCGGGCGGCGGTGACCGCCGCCTACGAGCGCTTCCTCGTCCTCAACCCGGAGCTGCTCGACCTCTGCACGGCCTGGCAACTGCGCTCCGTCGACGGCGTGTTGGCGGTCAACGACCACGGCGACGCGGCGTACGACGCCCGGGTGCTCGGCCGGTTCGCCGACCTGGACCGCCGGGTCGCCGCCGTCTGCGCCGAGTTGGCCGCCGCGCTGCCCCGATTCGCCCGCTACCGTGCCCGGTTGGGCGAGGCGCTCGACCGGGCCGCCGCGGGCGAGTTGACGTATGTGGCCGACCACACCGCCTCGTACCACACGGTGTGGGCGGAGCTCCACGAGGATCTGCTCGCGACGCTGGGGATACCGCGGTGAGGTGGATCCGCCCGCTCGCTGGGGCGGTCGGCGAGCCCGTGGCGTCGCTCGGCGCCAAGGCGCACGGCCTCGTGACGCTGCGCCGGCTCGGGCTGCCGGTGCCGGCCGGGTTCGTCGTCACCACCGAGGCGTGCCTGGCGTTCCGGCGCACGGGCCGGCTGCCCGCCGGGCTCGACGACGAACTGGCGTCGGCCATGGGCGAGTTGGAAGCCGCGACGGGGCGCGGGTTCGGCGCGGCGCGGAAGCCGTTGGCCGTCTCGGTGCGCTCCGGGGCGAGCGTCTCGATGCCCGGCATGATGAACACGATCCTCAACCTCGGCCTGACGCCCGAGGCCACGGCGGGGCTGACGGCCGAGACCGGCGACGCGCGGTTCGCGCGGGACGCCAGGCGCACGTTCCTGTCCACCTTCGCCGCCGCGCTCGCCGACGTCGGCGTCGGTGCCGGTGTCAGTGCCGGTGTCAGTGCCGGTGCCGGCCCGGCGGTTCCCGACGACGACGCGGTCGGGCAGTTGCGGCTGGCCGTGGCGGCCGTCCTCGCCTCCTGGGACGCGCCGCGCGCCCGAACCTACCGCGAACTCCACGACATCCCGCACGACCTCGGCACCGCCGTGATCGTGCAGGCGATGGTGTTCGGGAACCGCGACGACCGCAGCGGCACCGGGGTCGCGTTCAGCCGCGACCCCAACACCGGGGAGCCCGCCCCGTACGGCGACGTCCTGTTCGGGCACCAGGGCGACGACGTCGTCTCCGGCCGCTCCCCCACCCAGCCGCTGCGCGAACTCGCCGGCCGGGAGCCGGCCGTGTGGGCCGGGCTGCTCGACGCGCTGCGCCGCGTCGAGGAACACCACCGGGACGCCTGCTACGTCGAGTTCACCTTCCAGAGCGGCGAGTTGTGGCTGTTGCAGGCCAGGCCGGGCCGGTTCGTCGGCGCGGCGGCGGTGCGGCTGGCGACCGACCTCGCCGACGAGGGCGTGATCAGCAGGGCCGAGGCGCTGCTCCGGATCTCGCCGCGGCACCTCGGGGCCGTCCGCACGCCCCGCGTCGCGGCGTCCGCGGAGGCCGACGTCCTGGGGCGGGGCGTCGGGGCCTGCCCCGGGGTCGCGGTCGGCGCGGTCGCGACCACGAGCGAGGCGGCGGTGCGGATGGCCGCCGCCGGGCCGGTCGTCCTCGTGCGGCCCGAGACGTCACCGCACGACATGCGGGGCCTGGCCGCGGCGGCGGGGATCGTCACCGCGCGCGGCGGCCCGGCCAGCCACGCGGCCGTCGTGGCAAGGGCGTTGGGCAAGCCGGCCGTGGTCGGCGTGGCCGGCCTCGGGCTCGGGGCCGCCGGCGGTGCGGCCAGGCTCGGCGGGCGCACCGTCGCCGAGGGCACGCTCGTCACCATCGACGGCACCGGCGGCGAGGTCGTGCTCGGCCGCGCCCGCGTCACGACGGGCGCGGCCGACGCGCACCTGCGTCGCCTGCTCGCCTGGGCGGACGAGGTGTCGGGCGGGGTGTCGGGCGACGCGGAGGCGGCCGGGCGGGACGAGGCCGGGCGGCTCGCCGCGGCCCATGCCGCGCTCCGCGGCGGCTGATTCTCGCTCAGGGGCGGACGCCGGGGCCGAACCCCGTCCACCGCAGGTCGGCCGGCAGATGACCCATGTCGTTGTAGAGCAGCAGGGTCGGCGCCGCGTCGGAGTGGTAACTGATCGCCGTCAGCGCCGTGTTGCCGCAGCTCAGCCCCAACCACCTGGCGGGCGGCGCGTCCAGCGCGTGCCGCACCAGCCAGGCCACCTGGTAGGCGTGGGTGACCAGCACCTCGTGGGTCTCGGTGGCGGCGGGGCGCGCGAACCGGTCGAGCAGCGCGGCCGCGAGCCGCGCGCCCTCGGCCGCCTCCGCGGCGTCGAAACCGTCGAAGAACCCGGCCCACGCCGGCGGCGGATCGGCCGGCACCAGCGGCACGTGGTCAACCAACTCGGCCGCCTCGCCCACCGGAACGCCCGGCAGGCGCTCCCCGATGATCCGCGCGGAGCGCACCGCCCGCGGCAGCGGCGAGTGCCAGACGGCATCGACCGGCAGCGCGGCCAGGCGCTCCCCGAGGAGCTCCGACTGCCGCCGCCCGACATCGGTCAACTCCCCGAACGCGTCTGCCGCGCCGTGCCTCACCACGTACAGGTGCCGTGCCGCCATCGCCGCCGCCTCCCGAGATTCGGATGCTTGCCACATTCGGATGTCGACATCACCCTAACTCGGGAGGAGGGAACCACGCCGGGGCTCCGGCCGCTCCAACCGTGGAAAAGAGTCCGGAATCCGCTCCTCCCATCCCCATCCTTATCACCCGCGAGCGGCCGTCGATTTACCGGGAGTTCACCCCGCGCAATGCCGGCTCCAACCGGATCGACACCTTCCGAAAGGCCGTCGAGAACGCCACTCCACCTGGCCGAGAATTTCCGCTGCCGTGCGGATCGCCGGGATCTCGGGTAGCCCCCAGAAGTTCTCACACAGAAAGGGGAATCTCCCATGACATCCCGGATGCGACGCACCGTCACGCGTGCCGCGGTCGCCCTGCCGCTGGCCGCCGTCGCCCTGGTGGCCACCGTCACCCCCGCCTCGGCGCACACCCTGAACGAGGCCGCCACCTCGTCCACCGGCTGCGGCTGGAGCAGCGGAAGCTACCTCACGCTGGACTCGGGCGCCATCACCACCAGCGGCGGTACGCGCTTCGGCACGGCATATCTGCTGTGGAGCGACGTCTACCAGGAAAACTGTGTCGTGACCCTCAGAGGGCGCAATGCACGGGGTCGCGAGCAGCACCGAGGCGCGCCTCATCGGTTTAGCCTCGGGCACCTTCCGCGACCAGGGTTCCTTCGGCCACTTCGCGGCCATCTCCGCGCCGACCGGCGGGGAATGCGTCTCCTATCGGGGCGAGATAATCTCCCCCGACGGGCAGATCGCCGAGAGCCCGCAGGTGGAATTCGGCTGGTGCGGCTGACCGCCGCGCGACGCTGGTCGGTTTCGGCGTCGCCCCGGTCGTCACGACCGGGGCGACGCCTCCCCCGACCGCGCCTCGCCGGTCGGCCGGCTCGCCCGCATGCGGCCGACTGGGGGTGGATCTGCGTGCAGCAGTGGCGACTTCGGCCGCGGCAGGTCGTACAGGGTGTAGAGGCGCTCGCGGATGCGCTCGGTCGGATACTGGTCGGTGTAGACGGCGGTCTTGAAGATCACGCCCTCCAGGACGCTGCGGAGCAGCACCTCCTCGAGCGCCGGGTCCTCGGCGCCGCGGGCGGCGAAGAGGGCGCGGAGCCCGTCCTCCAGGAACAGCAGCCGCTGCTCGGCGCGCGCCTCGGCGGCGGCGAAGAGCGGGTGGGTGGCGGGGCCGACGACCAGGCTCAGCGCCATCCGCTGCACGCCGACGGTGGTGGCGGCCGCGTACAGGATCCGGTCGATGATGCCGGCGAGGCGCTCGTCGGGCGTGCCGGTGACGTCGAGGACGGCGGCGACCCCGTCCAGGTAGCGGTCGAGTAGCTCGTCCACCAGCCTTTGCTTCCCGGCGAAGTAATAGGTGATCAGCCCCCGCGAGACGCCCGCGCGGGCGGTGATGTCGGAGATGGTGGCGTCGTGGTAGCCCTTCTCAGCGAAGACCTCGAGGGCCGCGCCGAGGATCCGCTCCCGCGACTGCGCCCGCATCTCCTCGTTGGTCTCCACCGATCGTGGTGACACTCCGCTACCCCATTCCCGCTGACCCGGCTCTCGATCTCCCTCGGCTTCCATTGTCCCGCTTCCGACCCGGGCACTCTGCGTGATGATGCCCGCATCCCATTGTCCCGGTGTACTGGATGGCTGTACAGTCAACGTGCGTCGGGGGGCGGCGGTCCTCGCCGGGCGAAACGGCCTCCCGCCCTGTGTCCGAGGACCGCCGAAGCGCCCTGCTCCCCGCGCGTTCTCTCTTTTTCACGATCGCAAGGAGCCCACCGTGGCGAGCAAGGAAGAACTCAAGGCCGCGATCCACGCCGCCTTCGACGCCGCCGTTCCGGACGGAGCGAGCTACACCAAGGTGTACGCGTCGGACATGCGGCAGCGGAACTACATCGTGTTCCAGAGCACCAAGGTCTACAACTACGCGGTGGGCTTCAAGCCGGGCGGCACGGAGTTGGTGATCGTCCCGGTCGACGAGGACGGCGGCACGGTCAGCGCCGGTTCGCCGGTGCGGATCACCGACGCCAACCGCGGCAACGTGAAGAAGCGCGACCTCCAGGGCCGCTTCCACGTCGCGACCACGGACGGCCAGAAGTTCCGCCTCACCGTGATCCCCTCGGTCCCGAAGATCACCGCGGCCTTCTACCAACTCCCGGTGGAGCAGCGGGCGGAGTTCGAGGCGTTCCAGGGCGTGCGGGAGCTGATCTGCGCCTAGGCCCCAGCCGGCCCGGCATGTGCCCATGGGATGATGATCACTCCCGAAAGGTGGGGGAGTGATGGAGAGTTGGCGACGCCGTGCGCTGGCCGTGGCCCTGTGTGCCACGGCCGCGCTCGCATTGGGCGGATGCGCCAGCCGGGGCATGGACGGACCCTGGGATGCCGAGGGGGCCGCCACCGAGGCGAGCGGGCCGGCGGACGCCGAGGCGCCGAGCGCGGTGGATCCCGCGGCCGAGGAGTTGCTGGGACGGGCTGACGCCGCGCTGCGGGGCGCGGCCTCGTACACCGTCTACGCCTCGTACGAGGGGCCAGGGCTCTCCAGCACCATGGCCATCGCGTTCGGCCGGGACGAGCGGTGCGCCGGCACGATGGAGTCCGCCGAAGACGGCCTCGAGGGCGGCGTCGAGGTCCGGCGTGACGGCGATGACCTCTGGGTTCGGTTCTCCACCGGGATGTTGGCCGCGCTCCTGGACGAGGACGGAGTCGAGGCGCTCGCCGACCACTTCATCCACGGCTCGGTGGACGACCCGAGGCTGTCGGACCTCGCTTCGTTCTGCGACCGCGAGGAGTCCGTGGAGAACCTGCTGTGGCCCCACCAGATCATGGACGGCATCGAGTTGACCGCCCTGACGATCGAGGAGTCGAACGATCACGCTGGGACGCCCGTGGTCGCCGTCCGCCGCGAGGACACCGAAGAGACGGGCACCGGCAGCGTCACGAGCACCACGCTGATCGCCACCGAGGGCGAGCCCTATCCTCGGCTCCTCACCATGGAGTTGGAGTCCGACGCCTACGGCCTGGGGAGGCTCGCCGTCGAGTACGACGGCTTCGGGGCGGAGCCGCCCTTCGAGCGTCCTGACGCCGGCTCCGTTCTCGAGGCCGACGAGTTGGGCGGGGCCCTGGGCGACATCCAGCTGTGACGGCCGCCGCCTGATGGGGCATGAGTCACGGGAGATAGCCTGCGCCCAGGTTCCGCACCACCCCCGGGAGAGAGATGAGCACCCCCAACGACCCGTTCAGCGTGCCGCATTCGGCGCGGATGTACGACTACTACCTCGGGGGCAAGGACAACTACCAGGTCGACCGGGTGGCCGCCGAGAAGGTGTTCGAGTGGTGGCCTGGGGTGCGGGACGCGGCGCAGGCCAACCGGGCGTTCATGCAGCGGGCGATCAGGCACCTCGTCGAGGAGGCGGGGATCCGGCAGTTCCTGGACATCGGCACCGGAATACCCACCGAGCCCAACCTGCACCAGGTGGCGCAGGAGGCCGCGCCCGAGTGCCGGATCGTCTACGTCGACAAGGACCCGCTGGTGCTCACGCACGCCGAGTCGTTGATGCGGAGCACGCCCGAGGGCCGCACCACCTACGTCCACGCCGACCTGATCACCGAGCTGGACGACATCCTGGCGTCGCCCCAACTCGCGCAGACCATCGACCTGTCGAAGCCGGTCGCGCTGTCGCTGCTCGCGCTGCTGCACTTCGTGACCGACGAGCAGGGCGCCCACGCGATCGTGCGGCGGCTGCTCGACACGCTGCCGGCCGGCTCCGCGCTGCTGCTCAGCCATGTCACGCCCGACTTCGACGCGCCGGCCCTGCGGCAGGTCGAGGAGATCTACCGGCGCGGCGGCATCCCGGCCCAGGTCAGGACGCGTGAGGAGGTCGCGCGGTTCTTCGACGGGCTCGAACTCCTCGAGCCGGGCATCACGGTGCCGCACCGCTGGCGGGCGCTGGCCAGCGAGTCGACGGAGCTGGACGCGAGGATCTCCGCCTGGGCGGCGGTCGGGATCAAGTCCTGAAGCCCGGAGAGGATCCACGGCGATCCCCGCCCCCGCGAGACAGGTGGGTCACTACACTTCGCCAACCGCAATGCCCGTGCGCCTCCCGGCTACGACACCCTGGCCTCGTACTTCGCGGTCGTCGAGAAGCTCCGCCACAGCGGCCTGTCGGCGTCCGAGCACGGCCGGGCAAGTGCGGAGTGCGACGGTAGGCCCACGAAGCGACCAGGAAACGGGCCCACCGTCGCATTGGCGGGTCAAGCCCCTCGGTCGAAGCCGACCCGTCGATCTCCACGATCGGGTGACCTGCGGAGTACGGCCCTGGCGTCCGCCACTGAGCGGTGGGCCCGATCCGGTGCGCCCCGTCACAGCCGGACGCACCGGTCGGCTCCGCGCTCCTCAGCGGAAGTGCGGCCAGACGGCGAGGTAGTCGGGGCCGTCCGGCCAGTCGGCGACGTCCTCCTCCTTGCGCAGGCCGTCGACGATGGTGCGGACCTCAGCGGGGCCGAGGAGCGCCCAGCGGGCGATCTCCTCCTGCGCGGCCCCGTGTTCATGCGCCCGGAAGACGGCGATCTCGCGGTCGGCGGTCGCGTCTTCGAGGACCCGGTGAGGTGCCGGATGCGGTCGCGGTAGTAGACGGTGGGTTGTGGAGTGCCGTGGGACATGGGTGATCGCCCTCCTATGGCTGGTGGCTGAGCGATCCTCCGCAGAACCAATTTGGACTCCTACATTAGATGTCACCAGTCACCTTCAGCTAGAGTGCGAGCACTCCCCGTGCGGGATTCAGTCGTGTGAGTGACGGTTGACATAGGGGTGCGGAGTGGCTTCACCAACGATCCAGCGACGGCGTCTCGGAATCGCGCTCAAGCGGGCCCGCGAGCGCGCCGGCAAGACACAGGACGAGGCAGCCGTCCTCATCGACGCGGCCTCAAGCAAGGTCAGCCGCATGGAGATCGGGCAGAACGGCATCAAGCTGACCGATCTCAACGTGCTGCTCGACTTCTACGGCGTGACGGGTGAGCAGGCCGACTGGATGCGGGACTTGGCCCGCTCCGGCCGACAGCGTGGGCGATGGAGCGGGTACCGGAACGTCATCCCCGACTGGTTCCGGCAGTACCTGGACCTGGAGGAGGACGCGACCGAGATTCGCTGGTACCAGGCGGAGTTGGTGCCCGGGATTCTTCAGACCGAGGCCTACGTCCGGGCATTGCATGTAACCGCGCCCCAGTTCAAGGACGGCGATCTCGATCGTCAGATCAGGGTCCGCATGGAAAGGGTCGGCATCGTTGACCGGCCCGATGCGCCACAGGTGAACTTCATCCTGAGCGAGTCGGCCCTGCGGCGTAACGTCGGTGGACCGCAAGTCATGCGAGAGCAGCGAGAGTTCCTGGCCAACGTTGCGCAGCGGCCCAACGTCCAACTCCAGATCCTGCCCTTCGACAGCGAGAGCTACGAGACCGCCACCTTCGGCTTCACCGTGCTTCGCTTTGACCACGACGCGAGCACGGACGTCGTGTACCTGGAGGACTACATGGACGCGAACTACCTTGATCGTCCCGACGCGGTGCGCGCCTACTCTGCCTTGTGGGACCGACTCCAGGCCGCCGCCCTGGGGCCGGTGGAGTCACGGCGCCTTATCCTGCGAGTGGCCGACGAACGATGAGCCACGACGCGAGAGGAGGCACGCGGTAGTGCGTGTTCAAGGCGATCCAGATGCCGCATGGCGCAGGAGCAGCTACAGCGACAACAACGGCGGCCAGTGCGTCGAGGTGGCCCTCGGCGATGGGCTGGTGGGCCTCCGGGATTCCAAGGCCCTGGGCGGGCCCGTCGTGCGGGTCGCCGCCGGTGCCTGGGGGGCGTTCGCCGGTTGGGCCGGGACACAGACCCGCTAGCGGAGCGAGAACTCCGTGTCCTCGCTGGCCTCGATGCAGTAGCGCGGCCAGTCGGCCTGGCGCTCGGGGGAGAGGCCGGGCACGGCGCAGACCTCCGCCTGGAACCGGTCGGGGTCGACGCCGGCCATCTTGGTGAACTGATCCGCGCCCCAGGCGATCTCCGCCTCCAGGACGCGGCCGCCTGGGACCTGGACGGTGACGCGGTCGCCCGGTTCGCCGTTCAGGATCCGGCCCCAGACGGCCTGGCAGTCCTGGCTGTAGCGGATTTCCAGCACGGCCGGGTTGTCCTCGGCCGGCCGGTGGGAGCCGACGTCCTCACCGCATTCCGGGACCTCCTCCGGATCGCGTCCGTCGCAGGCCGTGCCGGGGCAGCTCGGCGGCGGGTCCTCGGCCACCACGCGCTCCGTCAGCGAGGTGACCAGCACGGCCACCGCCGTGGTGACGGCGGTGACGCCGGCCGCCGCGATCAACGTGTTGCGCAGGACGTGGCGCCGGAAGGCGTGGACGAGCCCGGCCAGCCGGCCGCCGCCCGGCGGCGGCTCGGGCGCCGCACCGTCCGGGTTGATTGCACCGTTCATGACATCTCCCCACCCGTCGATGCCCCCGCCCTGGAAGCGTTCCCGCCGATTCGCGCCCACCACCGCGCCTGATTCCGCCATTTCGGGGGCGGCGCGCTGTGCGCGAAGTGTGCGCGCCCTGCGTCATCATGTGGCGCGGTGAGAAGGGAGCCAAGGATGACGGGCATGGCATGGCCGGCGGGCCCGGGCGAGGTGGGGCGGCTGTTGGCCGGGACACCGTTGATGGCACGGGAGTTGCCGGCGTTCGACGCGGACGCGGCCCCGGAGGGACCCGGGGAGCTGTTCGCCCGGTGGCTGGCCGAGGCCGTCGCGGCCGGGGTGCTCGACCCGCACGCCGTCACGCTCGCCACGGTCGACGCCGAAGGCGCCCCGGACGCGCGGGTGCTGGCACTGCGCAACGTCGATGTCGACGGCGGCGGCTGGGTGTTCGCGACCGACGCCACGAGCCCGAAGGGCGCCCAGCTGGCGGCCGGTCCGGTCGCGGCGATGACGTGCTACTGGCCGGCGCAGGGACGCCAGGTGCGGCTGCGCGGCCGGGTCGCGACGGCACCGCCCGACGTCTCGGCGGCCGAGTTCCACGCCCGCTCGCCCCGCTCCAGGGTGGCCGGACTCGTGGCACGGCAGAGCGAGCCGCTCGGCTCGCTCGGCGAGTGGACCCGGGCGGCCGAGGAGGCCGAACGACGGCTGGCCGCCGAGCCGGACGCCGTGCCGCCCGGGCACACGGTGTACGTGCTGTGGGCCGACGAGGCCGAGTTCTGGCAGGGCGACGCGGGCCGACGACACGTCCGGCTGCGATACCGGCGCGTGGACGGCGGGGGCCGCTGGCGGCGCGGGCTGCTCTGGCCGTGAGGCGGTTCGCGACCCGCGTCAAAGCCGCGTCATCGCGTCCATCACTTCGGGTGAGGGTACGGTCATATGGAGGGATCACCTCCCCCGTCTCGTCCATTCTGTGTCCATGGGAGTACTGATGACCGAGCGCCCGCAGGAGATCCAGGCGACTTCGGACAACTGGTGGCGCGCGCCGGCGGAAGGCTGGACGTTCGACCAGGTCAAGGACGTGGAGCTCCCGTTCGACTGGGAACTGGTGGACGGAGTGATCGTGGTCCGGGGACAGACGCCTTATTGGCACGACAAGGTGAAGGGCGCGATCTTCCGTGCCCTGTCCTCGGCCGGGCCGAAGTCCCATGAGGTAGCGGTCGAGACCTGCGTGATGGTCGACGAGCGGAATGTCATCAAGCCGGACGTCGTCGTCTTCGACAAGCGGGGCCTCGATCCCTTCACCATGGAGTGCGTGCCGGTGTCGCACGTCCGGCTGGCCGTGGAGGTCGTCTCCCCCGGCTCGCAGCGGCAGGACCGGGGGGTGAAGCCGGCGATGCTGGCCGAGGCCGCCGTGCCGCACTACTGGTGCGTCGAGCGCGACAGGGAGAACCTTCCGGTCGTGGCCGAGTACCGGATCGATCCGGACACCGGCGCCTACATCCCCGCCCATGAACACGCGGTCCACCGCGACAAGCTGACCACCCAGGAGCCGTTCCCGGTCGAGATCGACCTCCGTGCCCTGATCGAGTTCTAGCCGCCGAGGACGCGGACCGGTTCGCCGGCCAGGAAGGCGGCGATGTCCTCCACCGCCTCGCCGTAGAACCTGCGGTAGTTGCCCTCCGTCACATAGCCCAGGTGCGGGGTGGCGAGCAGCCCGGGCAGGGTGCGGAACTCGTGGTCGGCGGGGAGCGGTTCGGTGTCGTGGACGTCGACCGCGGCGCCCGCGATCCAGCCCTCGCGGAGGGCCCTGGCGAGCGCGGCCTGGTCGACGAGGGCGGCGCGCGAGGTGTTGACCAGGCGGGCGGTGGGCCGCATCCGGCGCAGTTCCGCCTCGCCGAGCAGGCCCCTGGTGCGGTCGCTCAACACCATGTGCAGGGAGACGAAGTCGCTGGTCGCCAGCAGCTCGTCGAGGCCGGCGGCCAGGGTGGCGCCGCCGGCCGCGGCCCGTTCCTCGGTCAGGTTGGGGCTCCAGGCCACCACCTCCATCCCGAAGGCCGCGCCGACCGCGGCCACCCGGGACCCGATCTTCCCCAGGCCGATCAGGCCGAGCCGGCGCCCGTGCAGGTCGACGCCGAGGGTGGACTGCCAGGGCCCGCCGTCGCGGACGGCCGCGCTCTCCCGGGGCAGGTTGCGGGCCAGGCCGAGGAGCAGCGCCCAGGTGTGCTCGACGGTCGGTTCTGAGCGGCTGAACGTGCCGCAGACGGTGACGCCGTGCCGCTCGGCCGCCGCCAGGTCGACGGACGCGTTGCGCATCCCGGTGGTGACCAGCAGCCGCAGCCTGGGCAGCCGGTCGAACAACTCGGCCGGGAACGGGGTGCGTTCCCGCATGATGACGACGATCTCGCAGTCGCCGATCAGCTCGACGAGCCGGTCGCGGTCGGCGATGTACTCCCGGACGACGGTGACGTCGACGGCGTCGGCGAGCGGCGACCAGTCGGCCATGGTGAGCGCGACGCCCTGGTAGTCGTCGAGCACGGCGCAGCGCAGCTTCATGGTGGTCACCCTACGCCGGCCCCGCTGAGCTGGGCAGACGGGTAACATCCCGGGCATGGCATGCGACGGAAGCGCGCTGGCCTTCTTCTGAGCCGGCGGTGAGACGACGGCGGGCGCCCGGCGCTGGTGACCCCACCCCGACCGCCGTGCACCGACCTAGGAACCACGAACCCCATGAACGTCCCGATGCCCGACGCCGCCTTGGCCATGCTCAGGTGTCCGATCTGCGGCGGTCCGCTGCGGCCCGCCGACCGTGCCCTCCGGTGCCCGGAGCGGCACTCGTTCGACGTCGCCAGGCAGGGCTATGTGAGCCTGCTGACCGGCGGCGGGTCGCCGCCCGGCGCCGACACCGCCGAGATGGTGCGGGCCAGGGCCGACTTCCTGGCGGCCGGCCACTACGCGCCGATCGCGGCGGCGGTGTCCGACGCCTGTCCCCCGTCCGCCGAGACCGTGGTGGACGCCGGCACCGGCACCGGCTACTACCTGGCCGCGGTGCTCGACGCCCGGCCGGCGGCCGTCGGGCTCGGGCTCGACGCCGCCAAGCACGCGCTGCGGCACGCGGCACGGGCCCACGCCAGGATCGCCGCCGCGGCCTGCGACGTCTGGCACTCGCTGCCGGTCGCGGACGCGTCGGCGGACGCCGTGCTGAACGTCTTCGCGCCGCGCAACGGCGCCGAGTTCCGGCGGGTGTTGCGGCCGGGGGGCGCGCTGGTGGTGGTCACGCCCACCGAGCGCCACCTGGCGGAACTGCGGGGACCGCTCGGGCTGTTGTCGGTGGACGCGGCCAAGGAGGAACGGGTGCGGCGGACGCTGGACGGGCACTTCGCGCCGGCGGGACCGGCGTCGCTCATCGAGTATCCGGTGGAGTTGTCGGCGGCCGGGGCGACGGCGCTGGTCTCGATGGGGCCTTCCGCGCGGCACGTGACCCCGGACGAGTTGGGGCGGCGGGTGGCGGCGCTGCCGGCGCCGGCGCGGGTCACGGTCTCGGTGCGGGTGGCGGTGTACCGCCCGTGACGGCGGGGCCTTCTGGCTCGGCCGCCCGCTTCAGTGCGGCGAGGCGCCGGTCCCAGGAGGCCGACAGTTCGTCGAGCCAGCGCGCCGACGCGTCGAGCGGGGCCGGGCGCACCCGGTAGAGCACCTCGCGGCCGGCGCGGCCGCCGCTGACCAGGCCGGCGTCGAGCAGCACCTGGAGGTGCTTGACGACGGCCTGCCGGGAGACCGGGAGCCGGCCGGCCAGCGTGGTGGCGCTGGCCTGGCCGGCCTCGGCGAGCGCGTCGAGCAGCCGCCGGCGCGTCGGGTCGGCCAGCGCGACGAGGACGGGACCGATGTCGCGCTGGTCGTGGCTCATAACGCCACATCCTGCGCGCGGCCTCGGAGAAAGTCCATCTGTCGCGCCCGGCCCCTGACGCCACCGAGGCGCAACCGTCGGGTAGCAGGTCGTGGGCGGCGGCTACGATTCGGGTATGCCTGACGCTCTCGCCATCCGCACCGTCCTGGGGGACATCGCCCCCGGTGAGCTGGGAGTCTGCGACGCGCACGACCACCTCTTCCTCCGCTCGGCGCGGCTGCCGGGGCAGGAGTTGGACGATCTCCCGGCGGCCGTCGAGGAGTTGCGCGCCTTCGCCGCCGCGGGCGGGCGGGCGGTCGCGCAGTGGACACCGTTCGGCATGGGCCGGCGGGCCGGCCGGCTCGGCGAGGTGTCACGGACCGCCGGCGTGCACCTGATCGCCGCCACCGGCTTCCACCAGGTGGCGCACGAGGGCGAGTTGATGACCGAGCGGGTCGCCGGGCGGCTCGCGGAGCTGTTCGTGGACGAACTCTCGCGCGGGCTGCGCAACGACGACGACCCCGACGGCGCCAACGGCACGGCGCGGGCCGGCCTGATCAAGGTGGCCGGCGCCTTCCACGGCCTCGACGCGCACGCCCGCGCGGTGATGACGGCGGCCGCCGAGGCGCACCACGCGACCGACGCGCCCATCGGGGTGCATCTGGAGGGCGGCACGGCGGCCCTGGACGTGCTGGCACTGCTGTGCGAGAAGCTGAACGTCTCGCCGGCGCGGGTCATCCTCAGCCACCTCAACCGCTCCCCCGACGCGCGGGTGCACCGGCAGGCCGCCGAGGCGGGCGCGTTCCTGGCGTTCGACGGCCCGTCGCGCGCCCACCACGCCACCGACTGGCGGCTGCTCGACGCGCTGGCCGCGCTCTGCGAGGCCGGGCACGCCGACCGGCTGCTGCTCGGCGGCGACACCACCACGGCCCGGGCGAGGGCCGCTGCGGCCGGCGGTGAGGGCCCCGGGATGCCGTTCCTGTTGACCGGGCTCCGGCCCCGGGTGGAGCGGGAGTTGGGCGAGCGGGTGGCCAACGCGATCTTCGTCGACAACCCGGCACGGGCGTTCGCCGCCGCCTGGGGCAGTCGCTGACCCGCTAGGTCCTGTCCTGCCGGAGGGCCTAGTCGAGCAGCGCCGCCGTCCACAACTCCGCGCGGCGCTCGACGTATTCGGCGTCGCCGAGCCAGGCGTCGCCGTGGCCCTGAGTATGGGGGCACCTCCCAGCGTTAGCTGGGGGAGTGTGGTCCACGGTTCGACGCCCTCGGCCGCGCGGTCGCGGAGGAAGTCGTGCATGGCGCGGGTGCGGCGGCCCAACAGCGGGACGAGGGCACGCCGGTCGGCCTCGTCGAGGCCGTACGCGTCGACGAAGGCCCGTAGCCGGGCGGCGGCCAGCGGATCCGGGTGCCGGTAGGCGGGGTTGGCGGTGAGCTGGACGAAGCCGCGGGCCGCGTAGGCCAGATCCCACAGGCGGGTGCCCGGCCCCGCGCCGTCCCAGTCGATGAGGACCCACGAGTCGGCGGCCTCGTCCACCACCAGGTTCCAGGGGGCCAGGTCGTGGTGGGCGACGAGTTCGGCGCCGTCGGCCGGCATCAGGGGCCGCCACCTGGCGTCCGGCGGCGGGGTGAAGTCGGCGACGGCGTCGTGGTAGTCGCGGATCAGCCGGGCCACCCCGGCCAGCCGGTCGGCGGGGTCGAGCAGCGCCATCCGGTCGGGCCAGAGGGTGGTGCCGGGGGCGAACGTCAGTACCTCGCGGCCCTGTTCGTCGATCCCCAGCGGGCGGGGCGCGGCGTGGTAGCCGACCGCGTGCAGGTGGCGCAGCAGGGCGTGGACGGCCGGCGTCTGCGGGCCGGCGGGGCGGCGCACGGTGTCGCCGACGAGGACCACGCCGGCGCTGACGTTCCCGCCGGTCAGCGGGGTCTCTTCGGAGGTGTGCGGCATGCCGGGCAGTCTCACACGGCCGGGGCGCCCGCGCACGGTGGATTCCGTCGAGCCGGGGGAGCCCGGCGGAATCCACCGCTCGCCGGCGGACTACCGCTTGCCGGCGACCGCGGGCGCGGCGGGTGCCGGCTCCGCCGGCGGTGCCTCACGCAGCCCGAACCGTTCGTGCAGCCTGCGCAGCGGCGCCGGCGCCCACCAGTTGGCGTCGCCGGCCAGCCGCATCGCGGCCGGCACCAGCACCGTCCTGATCAGCAGCGCGTCCACCAGGACGGCGAGCGCCATGCCGACGCCGAGCTGCTTGAGGAAGACCACGCTGCCGGTGACATAGGCGGCGAAGGTCAGCGCCAGGATGCCGGCGGCGGCCGTGATCAACGGCGCGCTGCGCTGGATGCCGGCGGCCACCGCCGCCGTGTTGTCGCCGGTGCGGTCGTACTCCTCCTTGATCCTCGCCATGATGAACACCTCGTAGTCCATCGAGAGCCCGTAGGCGATGCAGAACATCAGGATCGGGATGCTGGGTTCCATCTTCCCCGCCGGGGTGAAGTCGAGGAGCCCGGAGAGGTGGCCGTCCTGGAAGACCCACACCAGCGACCCGAACATCACGGTGAGGCTGAGGACGTTGGCCACGGTGGCCTTGGCCGGGATGAGGACGCTGCCGGTCATGAGGAAGATGATGACGAAGGTGACCACGAGGATGATGGCGATCACCAGCGGCAGCCGGTCGAGGAGCGCCTCCCTGAAGTCGGTCATGGCGGCGGGGAATCCGCCGACCAGCACGTCGTAGGGGGCCTCTACGGCGCGGATCTCGGCGACGAGTTCCGTCATGTCGCCCTCCAGTGCGGCCCGGTCGGCGACCACCGTGATGCGGGCGGCGTCGTCGGTGGCGAACCGTTCGAGGTCGGCGGCGGGTTCCGCGACCCGGGTGCCGTCCGCGTAGGTGCCGGTGGGCCCCTCGACCTGGAAGACGCCAGGCTGTTCGGAGAGCGTGGCGGCGTAGGCGTCGGTGTCGGTGCCCGCCGGGTCCGCGACGTCGGTGGCGACGATCTGTAGGCCGTCGGTGACCTCGGTCGGGAAGTTGGTCCTGATCTCCTCCTGAGTGACGCGGCTCGAGGCGTCCGAGGGCAGCACCCGCTCGTCGGGCAGGCCGAACTGGGCGCCGAGGAACGGCGCGCCGAGCGCCAGCAGCACGACGAGCACCGGCAGGCCGTAGAGCAGCGGCCGGCGCATCACGCGCAGCGTGGACCGGTACCAGCGGCCGGCGGTGACGTCGGTGGTGGTGGACGGCGGGCGGGGCCGCAGGACCCGGTGGCCGACGGCGGCGAGCGCGGCGGGCAGCAGCACGACGGCGCCGAACGCGGCCGTCAGCACGACGGCGATGCCGCCGTAGGCGAAGGACTGGAGGAAGGGGAAGGGGAAGGCGAACAGCGCGGCGAGCGAGGCGGCCACGGTGATGCCGCTGAAGAGCACGGTGCGGCCGGCGGTCTCGACGGTACGGGCCGCGGCGGTCAGCTTGTCGCGGCCGGCGGCGCTCTCCTCCCGGAAGCGGGCGATGACGAACAGGCTGTAGTCGATGCCGAGGCCGAGGCCGAGCACCAGCGCCAGGTTGGCGGCGAAGGTGGAGACCTCGACGAACGCGGTGACGCCGCGCAGGATGGCCAGCGTGGCGAGCACGGAGAACAGGCCCACGCCCAGCGTGAGTCCGGCAGCCGACCAGCGGCGGTAGGCCCACACGAGCAGCACCAGGACGACCGGGACGATGACGGCCTCGGCCCGCAGGAAGTCCTGCCGCGACTCGTCGCTCACCTGCCGGAAGATCTCGTCTTGGCCGCCTGTCTGGACGGTGAACAGCTCCTCGTCCCGGGTGAACCGGGGTGAGACGTCCGCGAGTTCCTCGCGGACCTCGGTGGCGTCCCCGGCCAGCCAGGCGACCACGAGTGCCTGGGTGCGGTCCTGGCTGGCCAGGGTCGGGGTGTTGCCGCGGGTCCAGTAGGAGCCGACGGTGGTGACCAGGGGTTCCTCGGCCAGCTCCGCCGTCAGTGCGCTGCCCGCCTCGGCCACCGCCGCGTCGTCGACCGTGCCCTCCTTCGCTGTGACCAGCAGCAGGAAGTTGGGGCTGCCGTCGCCGAACTCCGCCCGCAGCACGTCCTCGGCCCGGTCGGACTCGGATCCGGGGGCCTCGAAGCGGGAGAGCGAAAGGGCGCTCTGGGCGCCGGCGCCGATCGCGGCGGCGATCGCGAAGAGGATCGCCCCGACGACGAGCACGGCGCGGCGACGCCGGGTGGCCAGGCCGCCGAGCCGACTCAGCGGCGGCGGTGATGCGGACATGAACGTGACTCCTCGGTGTCAACCCGTTGTGGGGGTGGGGTGGTTCGGTTCAGTGCGATTCGGTGTGGTGCGGTGGGGGGACGGGTGGGGCCCGGGCGATCAACCTCCCTGTCGGTCGAGCCAGTCGGCGGCGGCGTCGAACGCCTGCTGGGCTTCGAGCGCCATGTTGATGTAGTGGCCGGCGCCGGGGATCTCGACGACCTCGGTCTCGGGACTCCCGGTGAACAGCGCGCGGTGCTCCTCGCCGCCCTCGACGCGGGCGCTCTCCGCGCCGTACATGAAGAGCACCGGCACGTCGATCTCCGAGACGTGCTGGACGTCCATCAGGACGCCGGCGAGCTGGGAGACCATGTCGCCGCACGGATGCGCGTTCTGCTGGGGCAGCGAGAGCTCGAGCACCTCGGGTTCGGTCTCGGTGAAGTTGCCGGTGTCGAACTCCTCGGTGCCGAGGTCGTAGTAGGCGTACCCCTCGTCGCCGCCGCGCAGGCATGTCTGGAGCGAGGTGAAGAACCTGGCGTTGGCCTCGGGGGTGAGGCCGAGGTCGGTCCAGTCCATGATCATCAGTCCGTCGACGTCCAGGAACGAGTAGGCGGCGATCTGGATGACCTGGCCGCCGTTGGACTGGCCGGCGAGGAAGACCCGGTCGAACGACGGGGTGTCGTCGCCCGGCAGGGCGTCGGGCTCGCCGATCTCGTAGCCGCCGTCGCGGAGTTGGTCGGTGATCTGCTGGGCCATGTCGGCCTGGCCGCCGATGCAGGAGCCGAGGCCGTTCGGCTGGTCGCTGGAGTCGTAGCCGAGCCGGTCGATGGTCAGCGAGGCGTGGCCGCGCAGCGCCAGCTCCTCGGCGTAGTGGTAGCCCTCGGCGTCGAGGCGCCAGTACCACTCGCCGCCCGCGATGCCGTGCTCGTAGAGAGTGATCGGCGTCTCCTCGCCGGCCGCCTCGCCCTCCAACAGGGCGCGGGGCGCGGTGAGATGGCCACGGATGGTGTAGGTCTCGCCGTCCACGGCGCAGGCCGCGAGCGTGCGGTTCTGGTTGACGACGGTGAAGGAGACCGGCACGTCGACGATGTCGGCGTCGGCCATTCGCTCGGCCGTGGCCTCGGCCGCCTGTTCGGCGTTGATCTCGGCGGCCCTGGCCTCGGCGGCCGGGTCGGCGGGCGCGGTCGGCTCGGAGGCGACGGCGAGCGCCCAGTAGGCGGGGCTGAGGGCGAGCAGCGTGGCGGCGGCCCCCAGGGCGATGGTTCTGGTGCGGGGCATGGGTCGGGTCCTCCTGGCTGCTTGCGCCCGTGCTGGCGGTGGTTGGGGGCTCACGCGGCGGCCCCTGTGGTGTTGGTGAGGAGCCCCGCGGCCCGGTACCAGGCGGCCTCGTCCGCGAAGGTCTGCGCCAACGGGCGGAAGGAGACGCCGAGTTCGCGCTCGGCGCGGGCTGAGGTGATCCGGGTGCGGTTGCCGTCGAGCAGCACCCGCACCCCCTCCCTGGTGGCGATGGGCGGCTGGCGCCGCAGCTTCGCCGAGAGTTCGAGCACGGTGGCGAAGGCGAACGCGGCGCCGGCCGGCACCTCGCGCGGCGCGGGCACGCCGACGGCCTCGGCGACGCCGGTGACGGTGCTCGAAAGCCGCTGCCAGCGGCCGGCGACGATGTAGCGGCGCAGGCTCTGGCCGGTCTCGGCGGCCCGCAGCAGGGCGTCGGCCACGTCGCGGACGTCGACCACGTGGTTGCCGGCCCGCGGCACGGCCCGCAACTGCCGTTTGGCGACGGAGAGGAAGAGCCGGCCGGCCGAGGTGGGGCCGACGTCGCGCGGGCCCCACATCCAGCCGGGCAGCACGATCGGCACCCGCAGCGCCGGCTCGCGGACGCAGAACTCCAGGATCACCTCCTCGGCCCGCACCTTGCTCGCCCGGTAGGAGTTGCGCTCCCAGCCGGGCGGCGGGGGCGCCGACTCGTCGGCCGGCGCCTCCGCGCTGCCGGGCGCCAGGGTGGTGATGGAGCTGGTGTGCACCATGACCGGCACCCCGGCGTCGACCGCCTCACGCAGCAGGTCGCGCACCGCGTCGACGTTGGTGCGGAACAGCAGCGGCAGGTCGGGGTCCGGCTGGTAGTACTCGCGGAAGTAGGCCGCGGTGTGGATGACGGCGTCGGCGCCGACGAGTGCGGAGCGGTAGCTGGCCGGCTCGTTGACGTCGCCCACCACCAGCGTCAGCCCGGCGTGTTCCGGCAGCACGCGGCGCGCCTTCGCCGGGTCGCGGACCAGGGCCACGGCCTGGTGGCCCTGGGTCAACAGCCGCTCGACGACGGCCGTGCCAAGCAGCCCGGTGGCGCCGGTGACGACCACGCGGCGGGGGGTCTCGTCGCTCATGACGCGTCCTCGAGTACGGGTTCGGGTTGGCGTGGCGCGGCCGGTGGGCCGGCGCCCTTCGATGGCGGCTCCGGGGCCTCCTCGCGGAGCCCGAACCGCTCCTGAAAGCGGCGCAACGGGGCCGGCGCCCACCAGGTGAGCCGGCCGCCGAGCCGCATCACGGACGGCAGCAGCAGGCCGCGGACCAGCGTGGCGTCGACGATGACGGCGAGCGCGAGGCCGATCCCGAGCATCTTGGTGTTGGTGATCCGCGAGGTGCCGATGGCGACGAGCACCACGGAGAGGATCACGGCGGCCGCGGTGATGACGCCGCCGGTACGCTGCACGCCGGCCACGATGGCGCCCTGCGGGTCGCCGGTGCGGCGGTACTCCTCGGTGACCCGGGAGAGCAGGAAGACGCCGTAGTCCATGGAGAGTCCGAAGGCGACGCAGAACATCAGCACCGGCAGCGTCACCTCGATGGTGCCCGTCGCGGTGAAGCCGAGCGCCCCCGACAGGTTGCCGTCCTGGAAGATCCAGACGACGGCGCCGAACATGGCGGACAGACTCAGCGCGTTGAGCACCACGGACATCACCGGGATCAGCAGGCTGCCGGTGAGCAGGAACATCAGCAGCAGCGAGGCGCCGACGATGATCAGCAGGGCCCAGCCGAGCCGCGAGGAGATGGCCCGCTTGCTGTCCTCGAGCACGGCCGCGTCGCCGCCGACCAGGGTCTCGAAGGCCCGGAAGTCGGCCTGCTCGGCCAGGCCCCTGGCGCCGAGCACGATCTCGCGTGCCTCGGCCGAGCTGACCTCGATGCCGGACTCGGGTACCAGGGAGATGTGGCTCATGCCCTCGTGGGCGCGCAGCGCGTGGGCCGGGGTCTCGGAGACGGTCCGCTCGCCGTCCTCGTAGGTGCCGACGGGGCTGTCGACGGTGGAGACGCCGGGCAGTTCGGAGAGCCGCAGCGCGAACACCTCGATGCCGTCCGCGTCACGCTCCGAGTCGGCCTGGCGGGCGACCAGTTCGATGGTGGCGGTGGCGGCGGAGTCGAAGTCGTCCCTGATGATGTCCTGCGCCACCCTGGCGTCGGCCGTGGCCGGCAGCTGCCGGTCGTCGGTGGTGCCGAACTCCACGCGCAGGAACGGGAGTCCGACGACCACCAGGAGGACGGTGCTGCCGATCGCGACCAGCGGCGCGTGCCGCACCGCGCCGCCGGCGAGCGCCCGCCAGGCGCCGCCGCCCTCGGCGGTGGCGGCCGGCTCCCGCCGCCGCCTGATCCGCAGCGCGTCGACCCGGTGGCCGAGGAGCAGCAGCACGGCGGGCAGCAGCACCAGCGCCGCGGCGGCGGCGAGCAGCACGACGCTGATGCCGGCGTAGGCGAAGGAGCGCAGGAAGTAGAGCGGGAAGACCAGCATCGCCGAGAGCGCGATGGCGACGGTCAGGGCCGAGAACAGCACGGCGCGTCCCGCGGTGCGCACGGTCTTCGCGACGGCCTCGCGCGGCGCGAGGCCGCCGGCCAGCTCCTCCCGGTAGCGGCGCACGATCAGCAGCGCGTAGTCGATGGCCAGGCCGAGGCCGAGCGCGGTGGTGAGGTTCTGCGCGAACATCGAGACGTCGGTGAACTCGGTGACGACGCGCAGCGCCGCGTTGGTGCCGAGGATGGCCACCACGCCCACGCCGAGCGGGAGCAGTGCGGCGACCACGCCGCCGAACACCAGGATCAGGATGATCAGGGTGATCGGCAGCGCGATCAGTTCGGCGGTGAGCAGGTCCTCGGAGATGGTCTCCTGGATCTGGCCGATGGCGGCGACGCTGCCGCCGATCCGCACCTCGACTTGCTCGGTGCCCTCCGGGGTGCCGCGGAAGTCGGGTTCGAGCCTTTCGAGTACGGCCTGGGCCTCGTCCTCGGTGCCCTCGATGTGGGCCACGATCAGCGCGTGGTCGCGCTCCTCGGAGCGCAGTTGCTCGGCGCCGGTCGCCCAGTAGGAGGTGACGCCGGCGACGTCGGGCTCGAACGCGAGGCGCTGCGCGAGCCTGATGCCGTCGGCCGCGACGGCGTTGTCGTCGACGGTGACGTCGTCCGTGGGGCTGACGACCAGCACCAGGTTGGGCTCGCTCGCCGGGAACGCGTCCTCGAGCAGCTCGGTGGCCTGGGACGACTCGGAGCCCTCGTCCTCGGTGCCGCCGGCCAGCAGCCGGTCGGCGACGTCGCCGCCGACCAGCAGCGCGTCGATGATGAACAGCACCGCGAGCAGCAGCACGAACCTGGGCCATCTGGGGCGGTTCTGTTCGCGGTCGGGATCACTTCTGGGATCCCGCTTGGGATCGCTCTTGGGTTTCGCCATGGCGTGAGATCACCGCCGCCCTGGGGTGTCGCCAGCCTGGGCGTCCGCGGACTCCGGTACCCGGGCCAGGAGTTCGCCGATCGCGCGGGATCCGTCGAGCACCAGTCGGGCGCCGACCATGCCGTCGGGGCGGACGTACACGGCCTGGGCCGGGCGGCGTTCGGTGGCGGTCGCGGCGGTGGCGGCGATGGCCACGTCGTAGCTGGCGGCGTCCGGCGCCTGGCCCGCGGTGACGAGCAGCACGTCGACGGCGCCGGGCGCGAAGCTGGCCCTGGCCTGCTCGGCGGCCTTGGCGCACCGCTCGGCGGCGGTGCCGTCGTCGAGGACGACGACGGCGTGCCGGCCGGCGGCGAGGTAGCCGTGCAGGGTAGCCGCCAGGGCGCCGCGCACCGGGGTGAGGACCGTGTCGGACATCCGGCGGCCCGGAGTGACGCCGTCGCCGCCCGGCACCGCGTCGACGGCCGGGCTGGCGGTCAGGTCCAGGTCGATCTGGGCGAGTTCGGGGATGATGCGGCGCTCCAGCGCGCCGCTCTTGGAGAGCCGGCGCAGCAGGGTGTCGCGCAGCGCCCGCACCACCGGGTTGCGGACCAGCCACAGCTTGGTCTGCCGGTCGGCGTTGCGCACGGCCCGCACGGCGGCGGGCCGGCGCTCGGCCTGGTAGCTGTCGAGCAGCGACTCGTCGGCGCCCCGGCAGACGGCGGCCAGCTTCCAGCCGATGTCGTAGCCGTCCTGCACGCCGGTGTTGAGGCCCTGCCCGCCGGCCGGACTGTGCACGTGGGCGGCGTCGCCCGCCAGGAAGACCGCGCCGTGCCGGAACGCGCCGGCGACCCTGGTGTGCACCTGGAACCTGCTGGTCCACCAGGACTCGCCGATTCGCCACCTGCCGGGGCCGCGCTCGTCGAGGAGCTGCTGGAGCTCGGCGGTGTCGGGCCGGTCGGTCCTGGTGCCGGCCGGCTGGTCGAAGAAGACCCGGTGGCCGCCCTTGGGCAGCGCCACCACGACGAGCACGCCGTCCGGCGTCAGGTGGTACTGGGCCTCGGCCTCCGGCAGCGGGGAGCCGCCCGCGGCGTCGAGAACGACGTCGCCGAGCAGGAAGTCGCGCGGGTAGGTGTCGCCCTCGAAGGGCACGCCGAGCGCGCCCCGCACGGTGCTGTGCATGCCGTCGGCGGCGATCAGCCAGCGGGCCCGCAGGGTGGACTCGGCGCCCTCGCCCTCGCCCTCGCCCTCGTCGAGGGTGACGGTCGCCGAGGAGTCGTCGGCGGTGACGGTGAGCACGGTGGTGTTCCACCGCACGGTGCCGCCGAGTTGGGTCAGGCGCTCGTAGAGCAGTTCCTCGGTGACCGGCTGCGGCACGCACAGCGGCCCGGGGAAGCGGGTGTTGGGGAGCCCGCCGAACGCGACGGCCGCCACCTTGCGGCCGCGCGACCAGTACGAGGCTCCGCTCAGCGGCAGGGCGCGCTCGGCGAGCGGGGCGGCGACGTCGAGGCGGTCGAACACCTCGAGGGCGCCGCTCCACATCACGATCGCCTTGGGCGCGGTGGCCGGCCCACTCCGCCGGTCGACGACGGTCACGTCCACTCCCTGCCGCAGCAGGGCGCAGGCGGCGGTCAGCCCGGTCGGCCCGGCCCCCGCGATCAGTACGGTCCGGTCGTTGGTCATGCGCTGGCTCCTCCAGCCATGCGGTCCTGGTCGAGTCCGAGCAGCGCGGCGATCTCCTTGACCGCCTGGCTCGTGTGGTCGAAGTGCACGGTGTGCATGCCGAGTTCGCGAGCCGGGACCAGGTTCTCCTCGGTGTCGTCCACGAACAGGCAGCTGCTCGGCTCCGCGCCGAGCCGTTCGAGCAGCCGGCGGTAGATCTCCGGGTCGGGCTTGCGGATCCGCTCCACCGAGGAGTCGACGACGAGGTCGAAGAGCTCGTCAACGGGCAGCGTCGCCCGCCAACGCGGCTCCCACTCCCGCGCGTTGTTGGTGAGCAGCGCCACGCGACGGCCGTCCTCCCGTACCGTCCGCAGGAACGTGACCAGCTGCTCGTTGGCGTGCCTGCCGAGGAACCACAGCTCCCCGAACGAACGCCCCTCCAACCGACCGACGGCCTCGATCGGCATCTCGGCGACGACGCGCCGCACCATCTGTTCCTCGGTGATCGCCGCGGTCTCCAGATCGGCCATCGGGGTCACCCCGTACCGCCTGGTCGCGGCGGCGAAAGCGGTGGCGATGGTCTCCAGGGGAATGCCGGTCCGGTCGGCGAACGCCTGGTACGTCTCCAGCAGCGGGTTGGTCAGGACGCCGCCGTAGTCGCACACCAGGGTGGTGATCTCGGGTCTCTCGTCGGTCACGCCCACAGCGCCACCTCCAGGGCGACCTCGCTGACGACGCTGCCGCTCTGCTCGAGGACCAGGTCGACCGGGACCGAGAGCAGCCCGACCGACCCGGACTGGCGGACGCCGCCGACCCGGGCGTCGACCGTGGTGGCCAGGTCGAGCTCGGCGAACTCGGGAAAGTGCGCCCGCAGTTCGGAGACCAGCAACTGCTCGGGGAACAGCCCGTGCAGTCGGGCGACCGCCGCCACCGCGAGCTGCCGCGCCGCCTCCAGCTGGAGGTTGCCGGGCACGTGGTCCAACTCGTGGTCGAACAGGTGCGGGTGCCTGGTGTCCACCACGAGGCGGGCGCGCGCGTTACCGCTCGGGTCGACGGTGGGCTCGGTCACCACGACGTTGCGCGGGTCGTGGCGGCCGAGGGTGGAGGGGGCGGCCGGCGCCAGCCGGGAGACCAGGGTGGATCCGGGCGCGGCCTGCCGCACCCGCTCACGGCCCTTGGCGCGCAGCATGCCGAATGCCCGGCGGCTGACGAAGACCAGACCGCCGCTCGCCTCCAGGGCCGGGGCGTCGTCGACGAACATCACGCCGTCGAAGTCGAAGCCGAGCACCCGCCCCGCGCGGTTGCGTTCGGGCCGCACGGTGAGCGTGATGACCACCTGGGCCGGCTTGGATCCGATGCGCAGTGCGTCGACCGAACGGACCTGGTAGTTCATGGACTTGAAGATGAAGGCCGAGTCGAGCGACACGTCGAGGTGGCGGTGGGCCACGAAGACCCCGGCCTGCCGCAGCACCTCGACGATCAGCAGGAAGTCGTAGGTCGCGGCGCGCTCGCCGATCAGGTGGCCGCGGGGCAGTTGGGCGGCGACCTCGAAGACGGCCTCGGAGCGCCCGAGACCGTTCGTCGCGTCGGCGACCGAGTCGGTGATGAAGACCTCGGCCACCGAGGCCCGGTGCACCAGCGCGCGGGGAACGGTCGCGTCGTATCTCAGCCGGTCGCGGGACGAGGCCGAGGGGAGTTTTATGGGCAGGGACATGCCGTGCTCCTTACCGGGACCTGTGCGGGACGGGGCACCACGGCGGTGCCCCGACTAGCGACCATGGCGGTAGCCACTGACGGGGCGTTGGAAGAAACGCTGAAGCCCCCTGAAGGCGAAGCTGAAGCGGAACCGAAGTTCGCTCTCGTGAACTCCTAGTAACTGCCGGGTGATCAAGGGTTGCTTCGCTTATGCTCCACATATCAGCAGAGCGCGCGACCGAAGTGATCAATTCGGAAAAATCGTGATCGATACGGGGGTAGTCGTGAGTCACGATGGTGTTCGGTTCGAGGTTCTCGGACCTGTCAGAGCGCTACATGAGCACAGCGAAGTGACGTTGGGGCCGCCACGCCAGCGAGCGGTGTTGACCGCGCTGCTGCTGCGCGCGCCGCGCCCCATCTCCGCGGAGCGGATCATCACCACGGTCTGGGGCGAGGGCGCCCCGGCGCACGCGGTGAACCTGGTACAGAAGTACGTGTCGGGGCTGCGTCGCTGTCTCCCCGACAGCGCGCCCATCACGCTGAGTTCCGGCGGCTACGCGCTGAACCCCGGGGACGGCTTCGATCTCTGGGAGTTCGAGCAACTGCTGGCCACCGCCAGGGCCGCCCGTGCCGGCGGCCGCCCCGACAACGCGTCCGAGGCCCTGACCAAGGCCACGGCGCTGTGGCGTGGACCACTCGCGGAGGGCATCGGCGGCCCCGGTATCGAACTGGAGCGCGATCGCCTCGCGGAGCGGCAGCTCATCGCCTTCGAAGACCTGTACGCGCTGGGCCTGTTACTCGGCAGCGGCCCCGACTCGGTACCCGAGTTGGTACGGCTCGCGGCCGAGCACCCCCAACGGGAACGGCTCCACGGCCTCCTGATACGCGCGCTGGCCCAGTCCGGGCGCCAGATCGAGGCGCTGGACGTCTACGCACGCATCCGCCGCCGACTCGCCGACGAGTACGGCACCGACCCGGGGCCCGAGCTGCGCTCCGCCCATCGGCAGGTGCTCTCCGGCAGCCCGCAACAGGCCGCCGAGGAGACCACCAGGGACATGCCCACCACCGTCCCCGCCCAACTCCCCCACGAGGCCTTCGGCTTCACCGGGCGCCGCGGGCAGGTCGAGCAGATAACCAGCCTGCTCCGCTCGGACGGCATGCCCATCGTCTACGTCGAGGGCACCGCGGGTGTCGGCAAGACCGCGCTCGTCGTGCACTGCGCCCACCAGGTCGCCGACGACTTCGCCGACGGCCAACTCTTCGCCGACCTCCGCGGCTTCGACCAGCTGGGCCCCGCCCACCCTACCGAGATCCTCGGCGGCTTCCTGCGCGCGTTGGGCATCCCCGCGCAGCGGGTGCCGCCCGACACCCGGGAACGCTCCGACCTCTTCCGCACCCTGCTCGCCAAGCGCCGGCTGCTCGTCGTCCTGGACAACGCCGCCCACGCCGACCAGATCAGGCCCCTGCTCCCCGGAGCGCGCGGCTGCGCCGTGCTGATCACCACCCGCCGCGGCCTCCCCGGGCTGGTGGCCAGCGAGGGCGCCAGGCGGGTCGTGCTGCCCGTGCTGTCGCCACGGGAGGCCGAGCACCTGCTGCGCACCATGCTCGGCCCGGCCGCCGTCGGCCCGGCCGCCACCCAGATCGCCCGCCTCTGCGGCTACCTTCCGCTGGCGCTGCGCCTGGTGGCTGCCGGCGCGGCCGTCAGGTCGGACAGCCTGGACACCGTCGTGAGCCAACTGGCCACCGAGGGCCCGCTGGCCGGCGCCGCCATCCCGGGCGACGAGGAGCTCTCGCTCTCCGCCTCCCTCGACCTCTCCTACGGCACCCTCGACGAGGCCGCCCGCCGGGTGCTGCGCAGGCTCGGCCTCGTCCCGGGACCCCACCTCACCCACAACGGCGCGGCGGTGGTGGCCGGCACCGACGCCGGCGAGACGGAGCGCGCCCTCCAGTCGCTGGTCGCCGCCAACCTCATCGAGGCCCAGTCGCAGGGCCTCTACCGCTTCCCGCACGACCTGCTGCGCGAGTACGCGCGGAAGCGGGCGCTCGCCGAGGAGCCGGACGCCGAACGGGAGGCGGCCGTCCACCGGTTGACGGCCTGGGCGATGCGGGCCGCCTCGCTGGTCGAGGGCGCCTCCGGGCGGCTGTTCACCGCCGCACCGGGCGGCGAGATCACCGCCTCCGACGAGCGGATCCACGGCCGCGCCGACCCCCTGCGGCCCCCGGTCGACGAGTTGGCCAACCTCGCTCCGCTGGCGGAGTACGCCGCGGAACACGGCCCCTACCCCGCCGCCTGGATGCTCGCCCAGCGGCTCTGGGGCACCTGCAAGCACCACAGCCTGATGCCGGAGTGGCTGGCCGGCGCCCAGGCCGGGCTCCGCGCGGCCCGCCGGGCAGGCGACCGGCAGGCCGAGGCGGAGCTGTCCATCAGCCTCGTCGACGCCATGCTCACCGCGGGGCGGATGGACCAGGCCGAGCAGCACGCCCTGCACGCCATGGCCCTGGGCCGGACGTACGACCTGCCGCGGCCGCTGGCTGCCGCCCACGAGCACATGGGGCGCTCCCGATGGCTCACCGGGGACCTCACCGAGGCGCACGAGCTGCTGCTTGAGGCCGTCCGCCGCTACCACGCCCTCGGCGATCCGCTGCGCCTCGCCCTCGCACGCTGCGCACTCGGCCGGGTCGACCTCGACCTGGGCCGCCCCGAGCTCGCCGCCCGCTCCTACGCGACCGCGTTGCGGCTCGCGTCCGCGCACAGGTCACGGCCGCTGCTGGCCGTGATCCACGCCGAACGCGGCGCGGTGCTCGGCACGTTGGGCGACCCGCAGGGCGCGGTCGAGGCGCTGGAGGCGGCCGTGTCACTGGCCGGCGAACTACCGCGCCCCGTCGCGCTCGGCCAGGCCTACCTCAGCACCCACCTCGCCGAGCTCGGCGCCCGCGACCAGGCAAGGGCCGCGGCCTGCAAGGGCGTCAGCACCGCCGAGGGCAGCGGCGACCGGTGGGCCCACGTCGAGGCCCGCAACGCGGCGGGCCGCACGCTCGCCCTGCTCGGCGACACGGCGAGCGCCATCGGCCACCACCGGGCGGCACTGGCCCAGGCCAGAACCCTCAGCTACCGACGCGGCGAACTCCATGCCCTGGCCGGCCTCGCCATGGCCACGGAGCACACCCCCGAGAGCGCGCAGTGGGCGCGCCAGGCCACGTCCCTCGCCAGACGCCACGGCTACGCCGGCGTGGCCAGGGACCTGGCCAGCCTCGACGTCCACCCCGACCACGACGAACCCCGCGCCCACCAGCCCCACGACGCGCCGCGCCTGCGCATCGCCTGACGGCGGAGGCGTCTCGCGTCAACGGAGCCCCCACCGCGCTGCGCGCGGGACAACGGCGTCCCGCCGCAGGCCGCCCTGACGGGCGGTCGCACCACACCGCACCACACCGCACCACACCGCAACCACCGGCAAAGCCAGGCCCGTTCAGCTCCGCTGGGACGACGGCGTCCCAGCACCCCGACGAACGGCCGCACCAGAAGCGGCCGGCCCGCACCACGCCAACGCGCGGCCGGTATCCGCGCCGCGAAGCAGGCGCGTGGCCGGTTGCCGCCCGCCGCCGGCGGCGCCGTCCCATCCTGGCTCGGCCGGGACAGCGGCAGCACCATGCCAGTGGACGCTCCGACCAGCGAACGCCGCGCCGCGAGGCGGGTCGGTGGTGCCAACGGCGCCACGACGGACAGCGCCGCCACACAGAGCCGGGCCGCCGGTGCGCGGCGCACCGCGCCGGACTGGCGAACGGCCGGCCCACCGGCCTTGCGGCCGTCGCCCATGCCGGGGGCCCGGCTCGGCCGGGACGGCGGCACCATGCCGGTGAGCGCCCCGACCGACGGTCGCCGCGGCACCGCGAGCCGCCGGTCCGCTCAGGCCGGTCGACGTCCTGTCGGCGTCCGCCGCGCGGCCCCGGCCGGGGCTGCATCAGCGCGGCAGCGCTAGGGCCTGTCTTTTGGATCTTCGTGGATCAGGCCTTGGCTCCCCCAGGCCTGGCGGCCTGGGTGGGGGTGCCCCCTGCACGGAGTGCTTGGGGGAGTACCCCCAGTCGCTTCGCTCAGGCGCCCCACGCGGCGGAGCCGCACATCGACCGCAGCGCAGCTCATACGTGGCCGTATCCGCGCGCGGCGCCTGACATGCCGCTCCGCGGCGTGGGGTAACGCAGCGAGGTGCCGTAGCAGGCGTCGCGGCCCCACGAAGATCCGGAAGACAGGCCCTAGCACGGCCCAGTCGGCCGGCGCGGACGCGGTGGGCCGCCGGCCAGGGCAGCCGGCCGGGTCAGGCCGGGGTGGTGCGGGCCGTGGTGCCGTCGGGCCATGTCACCTCGCCGCTCGTGGGGTCGAAACGGGGGGCGGGCGGCAGCGTGCCGTCCGTCGTGTGGCCGAGGAAGACGGCGACGGCCAGGGCGGTTTCGGCGGGGGCCTCGTGCCACGGGGTGGCGCTGTGCGCGCCGAACGGGTTGGTGCCCTCCGACCGGTGGGCCGGCGGCGGTTCGACCGGTGGGTGGAGCGCCAGCAGGGCGCTGGTCAGCCCGTCCTGGCGAAGGACCACGCCGGGGCGCGGCTCCCGCGGTGGGACGTCGGCGGCCAGCGGGTGGCCGCCGATCCGCAGCCGGCTGCCGCGCGTCGTCTCGTCGGGCCACACCACCCGCACCTCCCACGGCCCGGCGACCGCCGAGACCACGGTGAGGGCCGCGTGCCGGGAGGCGGCGACCCGGCCGTCCAGCGCCACCGGTTCGAGGCCGGCGCGGGTGGACGGCGCGCCGTGCGCGTCGAGCACGCTCACCTGGTTGTCGGGACCCGGGTCGCCGAGGCGGGCGTCGCCGTCGCGCCGGTACTCGGCGGCCGGGTCGGGCGTGCCGAGTTCGGGCCCGGTGTGGGTGGTGTAGGCGAGCCTGGCGTAGAACGGGTCGCGGCCGGCCGGGGAGCGGAGCGTGCCGTGGTTGACGACGCGGACCACGCCGTCCGCCGAGGTGCCGCTGACCAGCCAGCCGGGCGCGGCCAACGTCCGGGTGAAGTCGCCGCGTTCCACCGGCAGCGGCTCCTCGGTGGCGGTCCACACCGGGTGGTCGGGCGGCAGCAGCAGCCCGAGGAAGCCCTTGCTCGCCCAGTAGGGGGAGGCGGGGCCCGAGTAGTGCTGCCTGATCGGCTCGAAGCGGCGGTGCCAGCCGAGCGAGAGCAGGCCGCGCTCGTCGGTGGCGCCCCGGTCGAGGAAGTGGCGCAGCATACCGCTGGCCGCCCGCCTGGTGAGTCCTGGCGAGAGCGGGGTGGCGTCGAAGAGCGCGCCGGTGAGGAAGGGCGCGGCGGCGCCGAACCGGTAGGTGAGCGACCGCCCCTGGAAGAGCGGCGCGCCGTCGCCCCCGACGAGGTGCGCGGCGTCGTCGAGGAAGGTCCGCAGCCGCTCCCGGTAGCGGTCGAGGGGTGCCGGGTCGCCGGAGATCCGGCAGTACCAGAGCGGGTAGAGGTGCATGGCCCAGGCGTTGTAGTGGTCGAAGGAGGTGGTGCCGCCGTCCGTGTACCAGCCGCCGCCCCGGTACCAGTCGTCGGTGGCCTCGATGGCGTGCGTGATGTCGCCCGCGGCGTACGGGGCGTCGACGGAGGCGAGGAAGGTGGCGACGACGGCCCGGAACCAGACCCAGTTGTTGGCCGGCACCTCGACGTCGGACAGTTCGGAGAGCCAGTCGACGGCGTTCCGCCGCACCCGGTCGGGCAGTCGGTCCCAGAGCAGGGGGCGGGTCTCGTGCAGGGCGAGGGCGACGGAGGCGGCCTCGACCCTGGCCTGCCGGACCTCGCTCGGGCGCGGCCAGCGCTGGTCCTCGGGCGCGTCCGGGTCGGTGCCGGCGGCGAGGCCGGTCGCGTAGGGGGCGAGGATCCGCTCCGCGTGCCCCGGCTCGGCGTGCGCGGCGCGGAAGGCGGCGAGCAGGAACGTCCGCGCGTAGCCTTCGAGTCCGTCGCTCAGTACGCCCGAGCCGCTGGCCGGTCCTGGGAGTTGGACGAGGGAGCCGCTGGCGTTGGCGAACGGTCGGACAGCGGTGAGCAGTTCGTCTGCCGCCCACTCCCAGTGCGCCCTGGTCCAGCCGGTGTGGGGGGAGAGTGCGGGGTTGGGGGCTGGGGTGGTCAACGGACGCCGCCTTCCGCGAGGCCGGCCCGCCAGCGGCGCTGGAGCGGGATGAACAGCAGGATCAGGGGGATGGTGGCGACGGCCGAGCCGACGACCACCATCCGGGTGTAGTCGGGATTCTGGCCGACCGCCGAGTTCCAGGTGAAGAGGCCCTGGCCGATGGTGAAGAGGTCGTTGTCGGTGATCATCACGAGCGGCAGGAAGAAGTTGTTCCAGATGGCGATGAACTGGAAGAGGAAGATGGTCAGCGCGCCGGGCGCCATCAGCCGCAGCCCGACGGAGAAGAAGGTGCGCAGCTCGCCGGCGCCGTCGATCCTGGCGGCCTCCAGCAGTTCGTCGGATATCGCGCCCGACGAGTAGGCGCGGGCCAGGTAGACGCCGAACGGGTTGACCATCACCGGCAGCAGCACGGACCAGACGGTGTCCGTCATCCGGATCTCGGCCATCATCAGGTAGAGCGGCACGATGATCGCGGTGTGCGGGATGAGGACGCCGCCGATGACCAGCGCGTACCACTTCTCGCGCCAGCGGAAGTCGAACTTGTCGAAGGCGTAGCCGGCGGCGACGGAGAGCAGGGTGGCGACGGCGGCGCCGCCGATCGCGTAGAGCGCGGTGTTGAGCATCCAGCGGCCGAACAGGCCGTCGTCCTGGGCGAACAGGTCGCGCAGGTTGTCGAGGACGTGGAAGCCGGCGGAGGGCGCGAAGCCGTTGCTGCCGTAGAGCTCGGGCAGCGTCTTGGTGACGCCGAACAGCAGCCAGACCAGCGGCATCAGGGTGTAGAGGGCGGCGATCGCGGTGATCGTGGTGGCGGTTCCGCGCCGCAGCCACCAGGCGGTGCCCGGCCGGGGCGCGGGCTGCTTCGGCGTCTGGGCCGGGGTGCGGGGCGTGGCCCGCAGCACGTCGGTCATCGGGCGCTCCGGCGGTTGGCGAAGGTGGTGACGGCGAAGGAGAGGACCCCGGCCAGGACGGCGACCAACACCGAGACGGTGGCGGCGTAGTGGTAGTCGTTGGAGTTGAACGCGGCCGAGTAGGCGAGCATGTTGGGCGTCCAGGTCGAGGTGACCGAGGACTCGGCGGAGCTCTGCACGATCTGCGGTTCGGTGAAGAGCTGGAGCGAGCCGATGATGGTGAACAGGGTGGCCACCATGACCGCCGGGAACACCTGCGGCAGCTTGACGGCGAGCGCGGTGCGGAGTTCGCCGGCGCCGTCCAGGGTGGCCGCCTCGACGGTGGCGCGGGGCACGGCCTGGAGCGCGACGTAGATCAGCACCACGTTGAAGCCGAGCGACTGCCAGACGGCGATGTTGACGAGCGAGAGCAGCAGCGGGGCGCCGTTGAGGAGGTCGACGTCGGCGCCCAGGGATTCGAGACCGTCGATGATCGGGCTGAGCCCCGGCGTGTAGAGGTACACCCAGACGATGGCGGCGATCAGGCCGGGCACGATGTGCGGCAGGAACAGCACGGTGTGGAAGAACCGGCGGGCGGCCGTGAGCGCGGAGTCGAGGAGCAGCGCGAGGGCGGCGGCGAGCGCGATCAGCAGCGGCACGTAGATCAGGCCGTAGAGCAGCACCCGGCCGGTGCCGACCAGGAACTCCTGGTCGGTGAGGGCGCGGGTGTAGTTGTGCAGGCCGGCGAAGACCCGCTGCGGCCCCTCCCAGCCGACGCCGTCGTAGCGTTCGCGGAACAGGCTGAGGCCGAAGCCGTAGACGATCGGGATGACGTAGGTGAAGGCGAAGAGCAGGAAGAAGGGGCCGAGCAGGAGCAGCGCGCCGCTGTGGCGCCGCCGCCTTCCGCCGGCCGCCCGCTGACTGACGATTGCCATGACGGCTGTGGATCCTTTCTCGGCTCTCAGTCGCTGACGTCGAAGCCGCGTTGGCGGAGCTGGGCGCGGGTGGCGTCCTGCCAGCGGCGCAGCGCGTCGGCGAGGCCGCCAGGTCGGTCGAGGCCGGTGGTCGCCTCGTCGACGAGGCGGGCGAAGCCCACGGTCATGTCGGGGCCCCACTCCCAGCTCGGGTCGACGGTGGCGGCGGCCGCGGCGGCGGTCTCGGGCAGGTTCATGCCGTCGACGTAGGGGTTGGCGGCCTCGATGCCGGGGCCCCAGACCTCGGCCTGGCCGAGGTGGGCCGGGTAGGAGGTGTTGACGCCGGCGATGGCGTCGACGGCCTCGGGCGAGGTGGCGGCCCAGCGGATGAACTCGGCGGCGGCCTCGGGGTGTCGGGCGCCCTCGGGGACGGCGAGTGACGAGCCGCCGTAGTTGGCGGCGGTCTGGCTGCCGGCCTCCCACTGGGGCAGCGGCACCGCGCCCCAGGCGCCGGCGAGTTCGGGGACGAAGCGGGAGACGTTGGCGGCCGTCCAGGGGGCGCCGATCAGGGTGAGCGAGGTGCCCTCCTGGAGCGCGTTGACGTGCCGCTCCTCGAAGGTGGGTCCCACGGTCACCAGTTCGTCGGCGATCATCGACTCCCAGTAGGCGGAGAACCGCCTGGTCGGCTCGTCGGTGCCGCCGACCCGCCAGTTCCCGGACGAGGTGTCGAACCACTCGGCGCCGGCCTGCCAGGCGAGGGCGGCGAGCAGCGCGGCGTCGTTGGAGCCGAAGTTGGTGATGGTGGCGTCGGGGTGCTCGGCCCGCAGCCGCTCGGCGGTCGCCCGGTACTCGTCCCAGGTGGTGGGGGGTTCGAGGCCGTACTCCTCGAAGAGGTCGGCCCGGTAGAACAGCACGGTGGGCCCGATGTTGAGCGGCAGTGCTGCCAACTGGCCGCCGAGGTCGGTCTGTCGCCAGGCCCAGTCGGGGAACTCGGGTTCCAGCTCGGCCAGGCCGAGGGGTTCGAGCGGCTGCACCACGTTCTGGGTGACGAAGCCCGGGAGTTGGGGGTACTCGACGGTCACCACGTCGGGGGCGCGGCCGGCCCGGACGGAGTTGAACATCTTGGAGTAACCGCCCGAGGTGCCGGCCGGCACCCGCTCCAGGACGACCCGGACGTCGTCGTGGGTGGCGTTGAAGCGGTCGACCAGCTCCTCGGAGCCGGATATCCAGGACCAGTAGGTGATGACGGTGGGCCCGTCGCCGTTGCCGTTGCCGGACGCACCGCAGCCGATCCCGCAGGATGCGAGCAGCAGGACCGTCGCCACCGCGGCGAGGATGCGCTGATACACGAAGGCGGCTCCTTCGACTCCTTTGTGATGTGTGCCACCGCACCCTGAACCAGAACCGCCAACTAGTCAATAGAATCGAGCAGAACTGCTCACCAACGGCAACGTGCGTGCAGAAACGTGCACTACACTTCGGCCGCATGACCGAGCTGCTCGTCCAACAACGACAGGAGCTGCTGCTGCGCGAGCTGCGCGCCACCGGCGCGGTGCGGGTGGCCGAACTCGCGGCCCGCTTCGGGGTCTCGGCCGGCACGATCAGGCGCGACCTGTCGGAGCTGGCCGAGTCGGGGCGGCTCACCAAGGTGCGCGGCGGCGCGATACCCGCGCCGGTGGCCGAGGCGGGCCCCGCTCCCACCGGACCGACCCTCGGCCTGCTGGTGCCGTCGGCCACCTACTACTACCCGAGCGTGCTGGCCGGCGTCCGCGCGGTGGCCGCCAGGTACGGCGCCCGCGTCGTCATCGCCCTCACCGACTACGGCCGCCCGCGCGACATGGCGCAGATCGACGAGCTCCGCACCTCGGGCGCCGAAGGACTGCTGGTCGCCACCGCCGGCGGCCCCTACCTGCCGCCCGAGACCCTGACCGCGCTCCAGGCCACCGGGCGCCCCTTCGTCCTGCTGGAGCGCCGGCCCGAAGACCCGTACGCCCACTGCGAGTTCGTGCTCTCCGACCACCGCCAGGGCGCCTACCGCGCGGTCCACCACCTGCACCGGCTCGGCCACGACCGGGTCGCGCTCTACCTCGCCGGCAGCCCCACCGCGCCCCTGGTCCGCGAGGGCCACCTGGCCGCCGTCGACCACCTCGGCCTCTCCCCCACCGCCCCGGTCCTGGACGCCGGCCGCGGGGCCGACCAGCGGTACGACACGTTCGTCGACCGCTGCCTGGCCACCGGCACCCGCGCGGCGCTCGTGCACTCCGACCACGACGCGATCGAACTCCTCCAACGGCTCCGCGCCCGCGGCCTACGCGTCCCCGAGGACCTGGCCCTGATCGCCTACGACGACGAGATCGCCGCGATGGCCGAGGTCCCCCTCACCGCCGTCGCCCCACCCAAACGCCAACTCGGCGAACAGGCCGCCCAACTGCTCCTCGACCAACTCACCGAGGGCCCACTCCCCCACCGCCAGGTGACCATCCAGCCCCAACTCCACATCCGCCACTCCTGCGGCCACGCCCAAGCGGGGTGACGTGAGGCCGTCCGCCGGGAAGCGCTCCCGTGCCGGCGCGCTCAGTAGCCGACGGTGAAGTGGCGGTCCTCGCCCAGGTTCTCCAGCTCGTCGAGGACCGCCACCGCCAGGTCCTCGGCCGAGACGCGGGAGACCCCTTCGGCGTCGACGAGGAGCGTGGTGGTGCCACGCCGGTACGTTCCCGTGCGGCGCCCGGGTGCGAGGAGGGCGGGCGGGCTGAGGTAGGCCCAGTCGGCCGAGTGGGCCCGGCAGGCGACGACCTGGTCGAGCAGGTCAGGGAGGGCACGGTGGACGTGGCGTTCCTCGGGCTGCCGACCACGGCGTACCCGGCGGGTGTCGCCGTGCGCGAGCTCGCCAGGGACCGGCTCGTGGCCGTCGTCGCGCCCGACCATCCGCTCGCCGGGGAGCCGGTGGTCACCCTCCGCCGGCTGGCCACCGAGGTGTTCGCCGACCTGCCGGCCGGCACGGCCGGCCGCGCCCAGTCCGACCTGGCCTTCGCGGCCGCCGGCCTCACCCGTGACGTGGCCTTCGAGGTGACCACGGCCGACTACCTCGCCCGCCTCGTCGCCCCCGGCCTCGCCGTGGCCATGCTCCCCTCCGCCTATGTGCCGCAACTGCCGGGCGGCGTCGTCACCGTCGAGGTCTCGGACGCGCCGGCCCGCGTCGAGTACGTCATCTGGAGCCGCGCCACCCGCACCCCGGCGGCCGCCGCCTTCCTGGGCGTCCTCGGCATCGCCGAGGACGCCCAGGACGCCCAGGAGGGTCAGCCGACGGACCGCGGATAGCGCTCCAGCCAGATCGGCGCCGACTCGGCCGGGCCGTGCAGGGCAGGGCCCTGGGTCATCTCCATCGCGAAGTCGTCGGCCAACTCGAGGAGCGTCGCCCGGCCTTCCAGCTCCGCCACCCAGGCCGGTGGCAGCGCCGTCTCGCCGTGCAGGGCGCCCAACAGGTTGCCGCAGATCGAACCGGTGGAGTCCGAGTCGCCGCCGTGGTTGACCGCGAGGAGCAGGCCGTGCCGCATGTCCTGCGCCACCAGGGCGCAGTACACGCCGATCGCCAGGGCCTCCTCGGCGACCCAGCCCTCGCCGAGCGACGCGATCCGCTCGGGGCTGGGCAGACCCTGCCGGACGGCGCCGAGGGCGCGCTTCAGGGCGTCGGTGGTCTCCTCGTGCCCTGGCCTGGTGGCCAGCTGCACCAGCGCCTTCTGGATCGCGGCGTCCAGGTCGTCGCCGCGCACCAGGCCGTGCACGATCGCCGCGAAGGCGCCGGCCGCCAGCATCCCGGTGGGGTGGCCGTGGGTCTGCGCCGCGCACTCGACGGCGAGTTGGAAGACCAACTGCGGCTCCCAGCCCACCAGCAGGCCGAACGGCGCCGAGCGCATCACCGTGCCGCAGCCCTTGGAGTCCGGGTTCTTCGGCCGCTCCACGGTGCCCATCGTCGCGTCGCCGAGACCGCTGAGGCAGGCCCGGCCGGGAGCGCGCCGCGCGTACAGCCACTCCTCGCGGGCCAGCCAGCCGTCACCGGCGTGCCGCTCGTCCGGGCCCCAGGCGTGCTGGGTGACGTACCAGCGGCGGTAGGCGGCGTGCACGTCGGTCGGCGGGTGCCAGGCGCCGGTGTCCCGGCGGACGTGCGCCCGGATCAGGCCGTCGACCGTGAACAGCGTCATCTGGGTGTCGTCCGTGATGGCGCCGCGCCGGCCGTAGGCGGGCACGTAGTCGTCGACGCCCTCCGCCCCGTGCCGCTCCCTGATCGCCTCGATCGACTCGAACTCGACGCCCGCGCCCAGCGCGTCGCCGACGGCGCCGCCCAGCAGGCAGCCGCGCACCCGGCTGCGGAAGTCCTGCTGGTCGGACCGGCCCCACAGCGTGCCCCCCGTCGGAACGCTCACCCCTCACCGCCCAGCACCGGAAGCAGCTTGGGCAGCCGGCCGCCCGCGGCCTCGGCGGCCGCGAGGCGCTCGGCCGGCACCTCGCCGTAGGTCGTGGTGCGCGGCCTGGACGGCCGGCCGATCGAGTCGGCGATGGCCACCAGGTCGGCCACCGAGCGGTGCGAGCCGTAGGTGGAGCCGGCCATCCGGGAGATGGTCTCCTCCATCAGCGTGCCGCCCACGTCGTTGGCGCCCGAGCGCAGCATCTCGGCGGCGCCCTCGGTGCCCAACTTCACCCAGCTGGTCTGGATGTTGGTGATGTGCGGGTGGAGCAGCAGCCTGGCCATCGCGGTCACGGCCCGGTTGTCCCGCGCCGTGGGCCCGGGGCGGGCGATGCCGGCCAGGTAGACCGGCGCGTTGGTGTGGATGAACGGCAGGGTGACGAACTCGGTGAAGCCGGCCACGCCCTTCTCCTCGTTCGCCCGCTGCATCCCGGCCAGGGTGCGCAGGTGGCCGAGCCAGTGCCTCGGCTGGTCGACGTGGCCGTACATCATCGTGGAGGACGACCTGATGCCCAACTCGTGGGCGGTGCTGACGACCTCGATCCAGGTGTCGGCGGGCAGCTTGCCCTTGGTGAGGATCCAGCGGACCTCGTCGTCCAGGATCTCGGCCGCGGTGCCGGGGATGGAGTCGAGCCCGGCCTCCCGGGCCGCGATCAGCCACTCGGCGATCGAAAGCCCGGTGCGGGAGGCGCCGTTGACGACCTCCATGGGCGAGAAGGCGTGCACATGCATGCCGGGCACCCGCTCCTTCACCGCCCGCGCGATGTCGAAGTAGGCGGTGCCCGGCAGGTCGGGGTGGATGCCGCCCTGCATGCACACCTCGACGGCGCCCACCTCCCACGCCTGTTCGGCGCGCTGCGCGACCTGCTCCACCGACAGGGTGTAGGCGTCGGCGTCGGTGCGGCGCTGCGCGAAGGCGCAGAACCGGCAGCCGGTGTAACAGATGTTGGTGAAGTTGATGTTGCGGGTGACGACGTAGGTGACGTCGTCGCCCACGACGTCGCGGCGCAGCTCGTCGGCGATCCGGCAGAGCGCGTCGAGCGCCGGCCCCTCGGCGTGCAGCAGGGTGAGGGCCTGCTCGTCGGTGAGCAGCGTCGGGTCGGCGGCGGCCTGCCCGATGGCGGCCCGCACGTCCCCCTCGATCCGCTCCACCGCCAGTCCCGGCGCGGCGAGTTCGCGCAGCTCGGCCCAGTCGCCGTACACCTCGTCGAAGTCGGCGCGGCGGTCGCCGGTACGGCCCTCGGTGTCGATGGTGCGGTGCAGCTCGGTGCGGCCCGCGTCGGTCAGCGGCTCGTCCGGCTCCTGCCAGGGCAGGCCGCGCGGGATGGCGTCCTCGACGGCCAGGCCGGTCTCGGGGTCGGCGAGCGCGGTGACGTGCGGCAGGATCCTGGGGTCGAGCCAGGGCTCGCCGCGCTTGACGAACTCCGGGTAGACCGGCAGCCGTTCGCGCAGCGTGAAGCCGGCGGCCGCGGTGCGCTCGGCGAGTTCGTCGACCCGGGGCCAGGGCCGCTCGGGGTTGACGTGGTCGATGGTGAGCGGCGAGACCCCGCCCCAGTCGTCGATGCCGCAGCGGATCAGCAGGTCGTACTGGGCGTCCACCAGGTTGGGCGGCGCCTGGATCCGGGCGGTCGGGCCGAGCAGCAGCCGGGCCACGGCGACGGTGGCGGCCAGCTCGGTCAGCTCCGCGTCAGGCGTGCCGCGCATCGCGGTGTCCGGCTTGGCGCGGAAGTTCTGCATGATCACTTCCTGGATGCCGCGGTAGGTGCGCGACACCCGGCGCAGCGCGAACAGCGACTCGGCGCGCTCCTCGTACGTCTCGCCGATCCCGATCAGCAGCCCGCTGGTGAACGGCACGCTGGAGCGCCCGGCGTCCTCCAGCACCCGCAGCCGCACCGCCGGCTCCTTGTCGGGCGAGCCGTGGTGCGGGCCGCTGGGCTCGGACCACAGGCGGGTGGCGGTGGTCTCCAGCATCATCCCCATCGAGGCGGAGACCGGCTTGAGCCGCTGGAAGTCCTGCCAGCTCACCACGCCCGGGTTGAGGTGCGGCAGCAGCCCGGTCTCCTCGAGCACCCGCACCGCCATGGCCCTGACATAGGCCAGGGTCGAGTCGTAACCGGCCGCGTCCAGCCACTCGCGCGCCTCCGGCCAGCGGTCCTCCGGCTGGTCGCCGAGCGTGAACAACGCCTCCTTGCAGCCGAGCGCGGCGCCCCGGCGGGCCACGTCCAGCACCTCGTCGGGCGACATGAACATCCCGTGCCCGTCGCGGCGCAGCCGGCCTGGCACGGTGACGAAGGTGCAGTAGTGGCAGCGGTCGCGGCAGAGCCGGGTGAGCGGAATGAACACCCCCTTGGAGTAGGTGATCACCCCCGGACGGCCGGCAGCCGCCAGTCCCGCGTCCCGCACCCTGCCGGCGGCGGCCGCCAGCTCCGCCAGATCGTCGCCGCCGGCCCGCAGCAGCACCGCGGCCTCGGCCACGTCCAGGGCCACGCCGTCCCTGGCGCGGCGCAGCGCGCGCCGCATCGCGTTGGCCGTGGGGCCCTGTCCGCTTTTTGTCATGGCATCGAGCATAAGAGCGGCGCCGCAGGTCCTGGCCGGTCGATCTTTTCGGATCAGGCCGCGGCGTCAGACGCGGTGCTCCCCCAGACTTCGTCCGGGAGGTGCCCCCAGTCGCTTCGCTCAGGCACCGGATCGCAGCTCATACTCGGCCGTATTCGCGCGATTCGGTAACGCAGCGAGGTGCCGTGTTTGGGGGCACCTCCCAGGCCGCCAGGCCTGGGGGAGTCGCGGCCCCGGAAAGATCGGCCGGCCAGGGCCTGGCCGCAGGTGGCCGCCTGGCGTTCCACCTGCCGTCATGTGGCCGTGTCGCCGGCGTGTGACCGTGGCCGGCAACCGCACCACGATCGAACGGAGTTGAGAGCGATGTCCGCTGTGAACCGGCGCGCCGTGCTGAGACTCGGGGCCGCGACGGGCGGTGCCGCCGCCGTTACCCTGGCCCCCGTGGACTTCGCGAACGCGAGTGAAACCGGCCAAGCCTCGGAAACCGACCAGAACCGACCGCGCACCGAGACCCGCACCGTGAGCGGCCACCTCGACACCGGCGCGCCCGACTTCGTCTACGTTCCGGTGCGCGTGCCGAGGGGCGTGCGGCGCCTCGCGGTCGCCTACTCCTACGACCGGCCGCAGGTGCCGGCCGGCACCCCGGGCAACGCGCTGGACATCGGCGTCTTCGACGAGCGCGGCACCGAGCTCGGCGGTGAGGGATTCCGCGGCTGGTCGGGCGGCTTCCGCACCGAGTTCGCCATCAGCGCCGAGGAGGCCACCCCCGGCTACCTGGCCGGGCCGGTCGACGCCGGCACCTGGCACGTGGCACTCGGCCCCTACACCGTCGCGCCCCAGGGCCTGGACTACGAGCTGACCATCACCCTGGAGTACGGGGCGGCCGGCACCACCCCGCGCCCCGGCTACCCGCGCGAGCGCGCCGCAGGACGTGGCCGCGCCTGGTACCGCGGCGACTGCCACCTGCACACGGTGCACTCCGACGGCCGCCGCACCCCGGAGGAGGTGGCGGCCGCCGCCCGCGCCGCGGGACTCGACTTCATCGTCACCACGGAACACAACACCAGCTCGGGCCACGCCGCCTGGCGCGGCCTCGACGGCGACGACCTGCTGGTCCTCTGCGGCGAGGAGGTCACCACCCGCAACGGCCACTACCTGGCGCTCGGCATCGACCCAGGCACCTTCGTCGACTGGCGCTACCGCGCGCGCGACGACGCGTACCCCCGCTACGCACGCCGTATCCACCGGGCGGGTGGACTCGTCGTACCGGCGCACGCCCATGCCTCGTGCATCGGCTGCTCCTGGAAGTTCGGTTTCCGGGAGGCCGACGCCGTCGAGGTATGGAACGGCGAGTGGACGGCCGAGGAGGAGTTGTCGCTGGCCAGTTGGGAGGCGATGCTGCGCGAAGGGGGTGACTGGCTGCCGGCGATGGGCAACAGCGACGCGCACCGGGAGCCGCAGCCGGTGGGCCTGGCGCAGACCGTGGTGCTGGCGGACGGCCTGGACCGCCGCTCCCTGCTGGCCGGTATCGCGGCTGGCCGCAGCTACCTCGCCGAGTCGTCCGCGGTGTCGCTGGCACTGACCGTCACCGACGAGCGCGGCGACCAGGCCGGCATCGGCGAACGTCTCGACGCCCCACCGGAGCGGAGGATCACCGTCCGCCTCGACGCCTCAGGGGTGCCAGGCGGGGTGCTGCGACTGATCACGGACCAGGGTCTCATGCGTTCGACGGAGCTTTCGTCGGACATCAATTCGGGGACCCTCACCTGGGAGACAACCGTCTCGCTGGTGGCCTATGTTCGGGCCGAGGTACGCCACCGCCCGGCCGACGGCGGTGCGTCCGGGCTGCCAGGCGCGATGGCCGCGATGAGCAATCCGGTCTTCCTCGGGGGTCGTTGAGGCCGATAGACTCCAACGTTCGCCCCATACGTTAATGAGGTAAGAGGCAGAGGACACCATGACCGTTGGTGAGGGGACCCTGTACTTCTCCGTGCTCGGGCCCGTCCGTGTCCGGCAGGGCGAGCGAGAGCTGCCCGCGGGCTCGCCGCAGCTGCGGGCCATGATCGCCACCCTGTTGCTCCGTCACGGTCGCACGGTCTCCGCCCAGGAGCTGGTCAACGCGCTGTGGGGCGAGGAACCGCCCTCGCACGCGGTCGCCACGGTCCGCACCTACGCCTCGCGGCTCCGCAAGATGCTGAGCGCGCGATCCGACGTGTGGGTGAGCGAGTTCGGCGGCTACGCCCTCCGGCTCGGCCCGAACGACGAGTTGGACGTAGACACGCTCGCCAAGCTCACCGCCGCGGCCGAGAAGGCCGTGGCGGCGGGCGAGCTGAACCGCGCCCACGAGCTGTACGGCCACGCGCTCGACCTGTGGGACGGCGAGGCCCTGGGCAGCGTCCCCGGGCCCGAGGCCGAGCTCCAGCAGACCCGGCTGGCCGAGCAGCGGCTCGGCCTGCTCGAGCAGCGGCTCGACATCGGCCTCCAGGCTGGTCTACACGCGGAGTCCGTCTCCGACCTCACCGCCCTGACCACCGAACACCCGCTGCGCGAGCGCTTCCAGGAACTGCTGATGCTGGCGCTCTACCGCTGCGGCCGGCAGGCCGAGGCACTGGCCGTCTACACCGACGCCCGCAAGAAGCTGATCGACGAGTTGGGCGTGGAGCCGCGCGCCGAGCTGTCCGAACTCCAGCAGCGCATCCTCAACGCGGACCCCTCCTTGAACTACGTCGGCCAGCCCCAGGTCTCCGCGCCCCGCCCGGTTCGCCCGGCCCAGCTCCCGGCGACCGTCCCCGACTTCACCGGCCGGGCGGCCTTCGTCGCCGAGCTCGGCGCCCAACTGGCCACCGCCGGCGGCCGGGTGATGGTGGTCTCGGCCGTGGCCGGCATCGGGGGCGTCGGCAAGACCACCCTGGCCGTCAAGGTGGCGCACGCCGCCCGGGAGAACTTCCCCGACGGGCAGCTCTACATCGACCTCCAGGGCTCGGGCGCGAACCCCGCCGACCCCAAGGCCGTGCTGGGGGCCTTCCTGCGCGCGCTGGGCACCGCCGAGGAGGCCATACCGCAGAGCCTCCAGGAGCGTGCGGCCTACTACCGCTCGCTGCTCGACGGCCGCCGGCTGCTGATCCTGCTCGACAACGCCCGCGACGCCGCCCAGGTCCGCCACCTGCTGCCCGGCACGCCCGACTGCGCCACCCTCATCACCAGCCGGGTCCGGATGGTCGACCTGGCAGGCGCCCACCTCGTCGACCTCGACGTGATGAGCCCCGAGGAGGCGCTGACCCTCTTCACCCGCATCGTCGGCGAGGAGCGCGTCAACGCCGAACGCAAGGCCGCCATGGACGTCGTCGCGGCCTGCGGCTTCCTGCCCCTGGCCATCCGGATCGCCGCCTCCCGGCTGGCGTCGCGGCGCACCTGGACGGTCTCCGTGCTGGCCAGGAAGCTCAGCGACGAGCGCCGCAGGCTGGACGAGCTCCAGGCCGGCGACCAGGCCGTCAAGGCCACCTTCGAGCTCGGCTACGGCCAGCTGGAGGCCGAGCAGGCCCGCGCCTTCCGCCTCCTCGGCCTCGCCGACGGCCCCGACATCTCGGTCACGGCCGCCGCGGCGCTCCTCGACCGCGACCCCGAGACCACCGAGGCCGTCCTGGAGTCCCTGGTCGACACCTCCCTCGTGGAGTCCGCCGCACCCGGCCGCTACCGCTTCCACGACCTGGTCCGGCTCTTCGCCCGCGCCTGCGCCGAGCGGGACGAGCAGCCCCCGGCCGAGCGGGACGCGGCCCGGGACCGGCTGATCGACTTCTACCTGGCCACCACCGCCCGGGTGTACGGCCTGGAGCGGCCGGGCGACCCGCTGCCTCGCCGCCTGACGCAGACCAGCCGTCAGGGGCATCCGTTCGACACGGCAGGGGCCGCCGTGGAGTGGCTTTTCACCGAGGCGGACTGCCTGCTCTCCTGCGCCCGGCAGGCCACCCAGCGGGCCCGGCTGCGCGCCGGATCCGACCTGCTGCTCCTGGCCCGCGACCTGTCGGAGTCCGGGGTGTTCTCGTTCCAGTACGAGCGGGCCGCCGAGGCGCTGCTCCGCGCCAGTCAGGACACCGAGGACCCGCGCACGGAGGGACGGCTGCTGATCGCCCTCGCCCAGGCCGACAACCACGCGGGGCGCTTCGACTCCTCGGACGCGCACGCCCAGCGCGCCTGGCTTCTCGGCATCGCCGCCGAGGACCCCACCATCCGCTCCCAGGCGGCCAACCTGCGGGGCATCGCCGCCGGTTACCTGGGCCGGGAGGAGGACGCCGAGGGGTATCTCCTCAAGGCGATCGACGCCTTCCGCGAGTACGGGGACCGGCCGGGCGAGGCGAGCGCCCTCGCCAACCTCTCGCGCAGTTGCCTCAGCCTCGGCCGCACCGCGCGGGCCGTGGAACTCGCCTACCAGTGCCTGGAGATCCTTCAGTCGCTCGGCTCCGCCCTGCGGCTGGCCAACGGCCAGTACGCACTTGGCCGCGCCCTCGCCGCCGACGGCCAGTCCCAGGCGGCGATGCAGCAGCTGACGCTCGGGCTCGCCACCTTCACGTCGCACCGGCAGCGTCTGTGGGAGGGCATGACCCTCTTCCGGATGGCCGAAGTGCACCTGGGCACCGACCAACCGGCCGAGGCCGCCCGCCTCGCCGAGCAGGCCCTCGCTCAACTCCGGGATGTCGGCGGCGACTTCCGCCGTGCCGACATCCTCACCCTGCTCGGCCACGCCCTGTCGGCCATCGGGCAGACCGGCCGCGCCCACGCCTGCTGGGAGCAGGCACTCGCCACCTACGAGGAGTTGGGCAGTCGGATGGCCGCGACCGTCCGCAACCTTCTGGGCTCGACCGCCGTCTGAGCCTTCAAACCTCGTACGCACCCTCATATATCGATCGTTTATCTCGGCATGCGAGGCTCATGCGCAGCAACCGCCACATTCGGGGGCAACGGTTGCCGGCCGGGCCGTCCGTTGGCCACGGGGGAGCCAGGGGACGGTCCGCGCCTGCTCATGATCACAACGGGAGTTGCACAGTGACCGAGAACGACAAGCAGCGGGCCACCAAGGACGCGCAGGGAACCACCGTCAAGCCTCTGGGGGACAACTACGGGACCAGCGAGCCCGCCGACACCGAGGACGACAACTACGGGACCAGCGAGCCGACCGTCAAGCCGCTGGCCGCCGCGTCGGCCGCCAAGCCGCCGGTGAAGCCGCTGGGGGACAACTACGGCACCAGCCATCCGGCCGACACGCCTCAGAAGTAGGCCGGCCAACCACCAATCGACCGGCTGTAGCTGCGACTCGTCGCCGCTACAGCCGGTTCTTCGTGTGCCCAATCCGGGCACATTCGAATCAAGGGCGAATAGCCACTAGGAGAATCCGCATGACTCGCACTCAGAGGATCCTCGCCGTCTGCTTCACGACGGTGGCGTGTGTCGTCGGCGTCGCGGCACCCGCACTGGCCGTCGAGCAGGGGGCATCAGCGCCGACGGCCGCACAGGCCGGAGACAACTGGGGTACGACGTCCCCCGCCACCACCGAGTAACCCACTTCGACACCGCGGGGCGGGCCCGACGGCCCGCCCCGCTCTTGTTTATCGCCTGTTTATTGCTGACTGTCATGCTCATAAGTGTTCGACCGCACAGGGGTGCGCGGTCGGTCTCACTCCCGGGTGATGCTCGGCGGTAACGGGGGAGCCGCCGGGCGGAAGCCGGCGCGAGGTGGCCCAGGCGACGCGGAGGGGGCGACGCCAGGGTCGGACGCGTCGGGGGTGACCGCGGTTCGAGGGAATTCGCGGTTGCCCCGGGAACCCGTCCGGTCGCCGCGGCGGCGGCACCGGACAGCGTCGGCGCTGGCCGGCTCGGACGACACGGAGGGGAGTCGTCCGGGCCGTCAGCGCCGTTTTGTCGTCGTTGGGCGCCCGCCCGTTCATCTCCACCGGAAACGGACGGTCGCGGTGGCAAACCACTTTGTGATCTAGCTAGCAAGATCGCCGCACCCCTCGCCCCGCTCGTGCCGCTCCACCAAGCTGTGGCCCGGAGATCGCAAGACCCGGACCGGCAGGAGGAGAACACCCGCATGAGCAAACACCCGAGACTGCTGCGCGCCACGCTGACCGCCGCCCTCGCCGCCGCGGCGCTGCTCGTCGCCCAGGGCGGCGCCCACGCCGACGACGCCACGCCCCGGATCATCGGCGGCGGGGACGCCACCGAGAGCTACTCCTTCATGACGGCGATCGACATGCTGCGGGACAACGGCGAGTACCGGTTCCGCTGCGGCGGCGCGCTCGTCGACGAGCAGTGGATACTCACCGCCGCGCACTGCGTCGCGGACCGCGACACCGGGAACGTGCTCGACGCCTCGCTCTTCACCGTCCGGGTCGGCTCCAACGACCGTACGGCGGGCGGCAGTACGTCGGAGGTCACCGAGGTCGCCGTCCACCCCGACTACCTCGCCGACCACGAGCGGATGATCGGCGACCTGGCCCTGCTGCGGCTCGCCGAGCCCGTCACCGACCAGGCGACGGCCGTGCTCGCCGAGGACGTCCCCGAGGTCGGCTCCGACCTCCGCATGATCGGCTGGGGCTACCAGAGCAACGGCGCCACCACCCTGCCCACCGGGCTCCAGCAGCTGGACAGCGTCGTCAGCCCGGCCGAGGACTGCGTGGTCGGCGGCGCCTGGGACATCGGCGACGGCGACTTCTGTACCAGCTCCGAGCCGGAGAGCGGCTACTGCGGCGGCGACTCGGGATCGCCCGCCCTCCAGTGGATCAACGACCGCTGGGAGGTCGTCGGCGTCGTGAGCCGCGGCGTCGGCGACGACTGCGCCACCGAGCCCGACGTGCTGCCGGCCGTCGCCGCGCACCAGGACTGGATCGCGACGACGACCGCCACGGCGGTCTCCTCGACGACCGCCGACTGACCGTCGACTGACCGCACCCGGATCCGCGCGGAGCGCCGGCGAGCTTCCCCCGCCCCTCACTCTCGCCGGGCGCCCCGCGCGGCGCGGACCCCCGTCCCCACCGCGAGCGCCGTCGCCAGCACGGACAACACCGCGAGCCACGCGAAGAGTCGGGGGTAGCCGCCGAGCGGCCCGGCCAACGCCGCGGTGGCGAACGGCGTCAGCGCCCCCACCACGGTGACCGGCGCCGCCAACAGCGCCGAGAGTCGCCCGTAGGCGGCACTCCCCCACCGGTCAGGCACGGCCGTCGCCTGGAGCAGCGTCACGTTGCCGCGCACCATCCCGGCCAGCACCGCGACCACCACCAACAGCCAGGCGGGGCCGGGCACCAGGCCGAGCGCCAACGTGGTCACCCCGCCGAGCGCGAGCAGCACCACGGTCCGCGACACCGTCCCCGTGCGGCGCGCCAGCACCGCGTACAGGGCGCGCCCCAGGGTCTGGCCCGCGCCGCCGAGGCCCAGCGCCCAGGCGGCCGTCGACGCCGAGAGACCGCGCTCGGTCAGCAGCGGGACGAGCGCGATGACGCCGCCGAAGACCACGAAGCCGGAGAGGGTCAGCGCGGTGGCGAGCAGGACGAACGGGCGGCTGCGCGTCACGCTGTCGCCACCCGCGTGGGTGGCGCCCGCCTCCGGCGGCTCGGGCCAGGGGGCGCGCAGCGCCAGCCAGTGCGGCAGCACGGTGAGGGCGGCGAGCACGCCGGCCAGCACCAGATAGGAGCCGCGCCAGCCGAAAGGACCGGCGAGCGCGGCGGTCAGCGGCGCGAAGACGGTGGAGGCCAGGCCGCCGGCCAGCGTGATCGCGGTCAGCGCCCGCACCCGCCGCGGGCCCCACCAGCGGGCCACCGCGGCGAACGCCGGCTGGTAGAGCGTCGCCGCCATGGACACCCCGACCGCCAGCCAGGCCACGGTGAAGAGGGCCAGGTTGGGCGCGGCGGCCAGCCCGATGAGCGCGACCGCGCCGAGCACCGAGCCGCAGGTCATGACGGCGCGCGGGCCGCGCCGGTCGATCAGCCGGCCGACGGGTATCCCGACGCCGGCCGAGACCAGCAGCGCGGCGGAGAACGCGGCGGTGCAGGCGCTCCCCGACCAGCCGGTGTCGGCCGTGATGTCGGGCAGCAGGACGGGGAAGGCGTAGTAGAGGATGCCCCAACTCGTGATCGACGTCAGGCAGAGCGCCGGCAGAACTCCCCTGGGCGGACGCGGCGGTTCGAGCGTCGGCTCCACCACCGACGGCTCCGCCGCGACCGTCGGCCGTTCCGATATGTTCGCAGGTGCGTAGGGTTCGTCGGCCATCGTCCCAGCATGCCCGGCGGCTCCGCCGGGCGGAACGGCGTCGCCGGTAAACGGATTGCGTCCGCGCCGTGGTCCGTGTTCGCTGGGGCGTCGTCTTCCTACCGACAGGAGCCTCACGTGGCACAGCCGCCGTCCCGCACCCGCACGGGCATCGCGTACGACCGGGCGGGCCCCGCCGGCGGGCCGCCCGTCGTCCTGGTGCACGCGGGCGTCGCCGACCGCCGGATGTGGGACCCGATCTGGCCGGCGCTCACCGCCGAGCGGGACGCGATCCGCCTCGACCTGCGCGGCTTCGGCGACTCGTCGGACCGGCCGGCCGGCGCGCTCTCCCCGGTGGACGACGTGCTCGACGTGCTGGCCGAGCTCGACGTCACCGGCCCCTGCCACCTGGTCGGCGCCTCCTACGGCGCCGGGGTGGTCGTCGAACTCGCCCTGACCAGGCCGGAGTCCGTCGCCTCCCTGCTGCTCGCCGCCCCCGGTGGCTCGCTGATGCCGGAGCTGACCGACGACCTGCGCGCCTTCTTCGAGGCCGAGAAGGCCGCGCTGGCCCGCGACGACCTGGCCGCCGCGGCCGAGGCCAACGTGACCTGGTGGGTCGACGGCGTCGGCCGCCCCGGCCGGCAGGCGGATCCGGCGGTCCGGGACCTGGTCCGCACCATGCAGCGGCGCGCCTTCGAGCTGACGGCCGACTGGGACGACGTGCCGTCCACCGAGTTGGACCCGCCGGCACTCGACCGGCTCGGCGAGATCCGGGTCCCCACCCTGGTCCTGGTCGGCGGCCTCGACCTCCGGGCGATCCACGCGGCGGCGGACGCGGTGACCGCCGGCATCCCCGACGCCCGCCGCGTCGACTGGCCGGACGTCGCCCACCTCCCGTCCCTCGAACGCCCGGCGGACTTCCACGCGCTGCTCCGCGACCTGCTGGCGTCCGCCGGCTAGCCCGCCTCGTCGAGCCGCACCCCGGTGGTGGGGCGGATGTGCGCCGGCAGGTCCTCGCGCGCGTCGCACGCCGGCTCGCGCAGCTTGAACCTCAACTCGCCGTCCATGACGAGGAAGAACTCGTCGGGTCTCAGATGTCCCCGTCCCGTCGCGCGGCGACCGCGTCCGTATAGAGCTCGCGCGTCAGGTCCGATTCGGTGATCCCGAGTTCTTCCAAGGTCACGCGAAGGTCGGAGAGGGCGGCCTCAAGGTCGTCCTCCGCCTCGATCAGGGTCTCCAGTTCAAGGTAGTCGCCCTCGATCTCCGGCACGCGCACAAGCGTTGCCAGCATCCGGCGCCCTCGCGCCTCGAATGCGTAGTTGCGGCACTGCTTCTCGAAAGCGATGAACGGTTGATAACCGAGTTCCCTCAGGATCGCGTGGAGCGCCTCGGCCTCGGCCACCGCCGTTTCGTGTTCGGACTTGGAGCCGGAGTCCGCATCGATCACCGCCCCCTTGAAGGTCAGCACCGACCGACTGCCGTTCGCGTTCTCCACGGTTCGCACGCGCAGCTCGTGGTCGCGCCCACCGAGCGTGCGGTCACCGTCGTCGTAGTACGTGTCCCAGTACCGTTCCACGCGCCCCGCCCCATGGAGTTCCAGCCGCCTCGCGACCTCTTCAGGGGCACACACGCGAGCCTTCAGTTCAGCCTCGATCACGCCCTGTCCCCCTGTGTCAGATCGTCCGCTCGCTGCCGGCAAGTATCGCCTCGAACATTCTCCTGAAGCCGTGGTAGAGCGGGCCACTCACAGTCTCCGCGATCTCGCACATTGCCGACTCGTGCCCCTCCCAACCCACGTCGAATGCCGAGACGAACATCGTCGAGTCGATCCGAATCACGCGCCACGTGGGCAACATGTGGTAGCGATAGACCTGAATGTCACAGGACGCCCTAAGCCCCTTCAGCGCCGCTTCGGTGAGTTGAACACCGCTCGCCAGTGACTCCTCCGACTCTCCGATTTCACCCGCGCGTTGGGGGATCGCCAGGGCGCTGGGCGCGAGGAGCAGAATGCGCAGTGTGGGCGTCAGCCCGTCAACTCGGACCAGGGAAGGTCGTAGAAGCGAGTCGTTCAGTCCGATCAGTCCGAGACCTCTGACTGCGAGTACGTCGATCTCCCTGGCAAGCCGTGCCAGCCTTCTGATCTCGTCGGCGGCGGATGCCTGCCCGGGGTAGACGCAAACAACCTCGGGAAAGGCCAGCAGATCGCGGGCCGCGCCATCACGGTATGAGCTGTGAGCGGGGGCGAGCCCCAGCAGGCGCCGGGCGTCGTCAGGCATCCCGAGCCCGTCGGCGATTCGCTCGAAGACGTCGAGCCGGACGACTTCACGCCGCCCGTTGATGATCTCGTTCACTCGGGCCTGCGTCATACCGATGGCGGTGGCGATCCGCGCCTGACTGGCGCCGGTGAATTGCTGAACGAGCTTGAAGACTCCCGCGACGTCACGGCGACTCAGCGCCTCCCGCATGCCACGTCGTTGCCATGCCCAGTCGGGCAGTTCCACGGGAATCAGCGTCGAGGACATACCCCTCCCATGTCGCCTTGGGATGCAAAGCCATCTCACGATGAGATTAGCAGCGAGGTATCGAGACACCACCGTCCGTAGCGCCAGGCTGGCGTTGTGGACACCGAAGCAGAAGTCAGTCGAACGGCCGATCGAGTGGCGGCGGGGATCCGTCACCCCCAGGGTCCGGCAGTTGGCTCGATGGCCCGGGATCGTGCGCGGCGCGCAGTGGGACGCGTAGTGGGCCGGCAGGCGGAGATCGTTCGCCTACGCCCGCTGGAAGGCGGTCGGGACTGGACAGCCCAGTTGCGGGACGTCGAGCTGGTGAGCCTCTGTGACGCGCTCAGTCCGCTGGTCGCCGCAGCTAACCGCCGTTCTGCGGAACCGAGATGACGAGCCCTACCGCACGACCTCGACGCTCCGTCAGGTCTCGCGAGTCGTCCGTTCCGGGCGGATGGATTTGGCCGTCCCCGCCCGGAACGGCTGCACCACCGGCGCGAGGAGAGCCCCCGCGCCTTGGGATGAGAGGAACGGTAACCGACGTGTGTGTTGACCCGGGAGACGACGAGCCCACCGAAGGCGACTCCGGCGGCTGCGGAGACGGCGACGGCTGTGGACGCCAGTAGCCCGCACGACGGCCGGTCCCCGGAAGGGGGCCGGCCCCGGCCGCACTTCCACGCCTACCGCTGGACCGGAGACCGCCGCACCTACGACCGGGAAGGCCCACGCCGGCCAGGCTCGGTGGAGTTCGCGAACAACCCCTGCACACCGCTGCTGATCAGCGACTGGCTGCTACGACCGGCCAGCGCCGTCGCCGCCACCTTCCACGATGCCGACGCGGCCGTCGCCTGGTTCGAGGAGCAGACGGCCCGCGCCGCGCCGGGGTTCGCCAGTGCGGAGGAGCGGGAGGCGGCGCGGTTGGCGGCGAAGATCGCGCATGTCGAGGGCGTCCTCCACCGGGGAGGCGACGCACACGCCGCTTGGTATGTCCAAGCAACCGGCTACCGCACCCTCGACCTCATCACCTGCTCACCCAACCGACGCCGGCCTCAACTCCCCTGCCCCATCACGGCCGACCAGGAAGTATCGCTCAGGTAAGAGCTTGTCCGTCAGTAGCCGGCCCAGGTGAGGGCCTGTCCACGGCGGCCGAGGCCGTGCGCGAGGCACCCCCGCAGCCCGGGCGCGAGCCCGGCGGATGCCATCGTGCCAAGGCCACTCGTCACGCCCAGCGTTCGGCCCGGCGTAAGGGCGGAAGGGCTCAGACTGGCCTCGTGGTCGACTACCGCCAGGGGCACACCCCCGCCTGGATCGCGCACTTCGTCCGCCAGGGCCACCCCGCCGCCCGGCCGCTGGCCGCCGGCGTCGAGGGCGCCGTCTACCGGCTGGGCGAGGGCCTCGTCGCCAAGGTGTGGAGCGGCAGGCCGCCGGCCGACCTCCGGCTCACCCGCGAGGTCTACGCGGACATCGCCCGCCACCGGCCGCCCTTCGCGACGCCGGAGATCCTGGACGTCGAGGAACACGAGGGCGTCCTCGTCACCTACGAGCGCGAGCTGGTCGGGTCGCCGCTTCGGCCGGACTCGGCGACGGAACCCGCGGGTCGCCACCTGGCATCCGAGGAGACCGACGCCCTGCTGACGGTGCTCAGCGGCCTCGCCGCGATCCCCGGCAGCGAGGCGATGCGCCGGCTCACCGTCCAGGGCGACGACCGCCCGCTGTGGCGGGGCCACACCCGCTTCCCCGACGCGCTCGCCGCCCTCGTCGAACGCGCCGCCGACCGGCACGGCGACCTGCTCGCCGCCCATGTCCCCGGCCTCTCCGGCACCGTCCGGTGGGCCGTTCGGTCCCTCGCGGCGCTCGGGGACACCCCGGTCACCGTCATCCACGGGGACCTCGTGCCGCCCAACGTCCTTGTCGATGACGGCGGCCGTCCCGCCGCCGTCCTCGACTTCGGGTTCTTCACCACCGCCGGCGACCCCGCCTTCGAGGCGGCGGTCACCGCGGCCGTGTGGGACATGTACGGGCCACACGCCGACGAGCATGTCACCACGCTCACCCGGCTGTTCGCCGCCGAACTCGGCCACCGCCCGGCCACGCTGGCGCTCTACCAGGCGGCCTACGCGCTCGCCACGTACGACCTGTTCGCCACGGACGGCGGCGACGGGCACTTCCGCTGGTGCGCCTCGCTGCTCAACCGAGGCGCGGACGGGCGCTGAGGTACGCCGCGCCTACGGCGTCGTCGCCACGCAGCTCGGCGCGAGCAACGTGGCGGCCGGCCACGGGGTGGCGCCCAGGTAGCCGAAGGTGGTGGACTCGCCTGGGGCGAGCGTCGCGTTCCAGTCGGCCGGGGTGGCGCGGGCCGTCGAACCGGCCGGCGTCACGCGGGCGTTCCACGCGGTGCCGAGGGTCTGGCCGGCGGCCAGCGGCCAGGAGACCTGCCAGCGGGTCAGCGGCGTGGCGCCCGTGTTGGTCACGGTCACCTCGGCCTGGTAGCCGGTGCCCCAGCGGGAGACCGCCCGGTGCGCGGCCACGCAGCCGCCCTGTTCCCTGAAGTCGCCCAACTCGTCGAGCGTGATGACCCGTTCGTGGTCGTAGACGTGCCGCAGGTGCTCGCGGGAGTTGGTGACGCCGTCCCGGATGAAGTCCCCGCTCCAGGTGACGAACCAGCTCCAGTCCGCCTCGTAGGCGGCGAGCAGGTCGGGGTCGGGGATGCCGCTGTTCTCCGTCATCGCGACGATCTTGGCGTCGTCGACCAGGTCGACCAGACGCTCGTAGGTGCCGCTCACCGGCCCGTGGTCGCCGGCCGGCGGGTAGGAGTCGGCGCTGACGATGTCGACCACGTCGTCGCCCGGGTACCAGGCCGGGTCGACGGAGTTCCAGACCCAGATCAGGTTGTGCAGGTCGTGGGTGTTCGTCAGCCGGTCGTACATCAACCGGTAGAGCTCCTTGGCCGGTTCTGGGCCCTTCGCGCCCCACCAGAACCAGCCGCCCTCGGCCTCGTGCAGCGGCCGCCACAGGACGGGGATGCCGGCGTCCTGGAGCCGGCCCAACTGGACGGCGATGGCGTCGATGTCGCGGAGCAGCAGCGCGTACTCCTCGGACGACGGGTCGGCGAGCGCCGCCGCCACGTCGAAGGTGGTGGAGTCCGTGTAGAAGCCGCGCCACCACTCGCGCCCCGGCTCGTCGATCAGTCCTGCGGGGGCGTTCCAGTGCCAGGCGAAGGTGGTGATGCCGCCGCGGGCGTCCCAGGCGATGGCGTTCTCCACCTCCTGGGAGGTGGTGCCGCGCTCCACCCGGCTCGGCGAGTAGTCGATCAGGTCGAGGCCGGCGACGGCCGGAGTGCGGCCGATGTTCTGCTCGATCCAGGCGATGTCGTCGAGGCTCTGCTGGCCGCTGAGGATGGTCTCCCCGTACTGGGAGGCGAGATAGCTGAGCAGCGAGCGCGCCTCGGGCGTGGCGTCCGGGTCCACCGGCACGTCGGTCACCTGGTGCGGCGGACGCGGCGGCACCGGCGAGACGGTGATGGCGTCGATCTCGTACCAGCCCCAACCGCTGCGGACGGTCACGGTGTTGTCGCCAGGCTCCAGCAGCACCCGGCCGGCGGAGACCGAGGTGAACGTGTCGGAGGGGGTGAGGGTCACCTCGCCGTGGCCGGCGCCGTTGAGGAGCAGCACGGCGTTCTTCTGGCCGTAGGGGGCGCGGTAGACGACGCCCAGCTCGTGGAGGCCGCCCGGGCTGTCCTGAATGGTGATCTCCACCTCGTCCTCGGCGACGTCGAAGCCCTCGACATAGCCGGTGCCGGAGTAACCGGGGGCGGTGGAGGCGACGTTGACGCCGCGCAGCGTGCCGTCCTCCGCCTCGTAGGTGGAGACGGCCTGGGCGTCGGCCGCGACCGACGGGTCGGCGGCGGTGGCCATGGCCGTGGCCGTGGCCGTGGCCGTGGCCGGCGAGAGCAGCGGCAGGGAGAGCGCGGTCAGCAGGCCGGCCGTCAGCGCGGCCAGTCTCGTCCGGGTCCGGGTTCGGGTTCTGGCGGCCGTGCGGAGCGTGCTCAAGACTCGCCTCCAGGGCTCGCGGGAGTCACCCGATCCACGGCGTCCCACCATGGGAGCGCTCCCAATCCATCCCCGCATTCGACCGCACTCATCGCGGTCACGTCAATGAGCGGGATGCCGGAAACCGGGCCGGGGCAGGCTCACCCCATGACTTCCGACACTTCCGGCACCGCGGAGGCCAACGGAACCGCGGAGGCCGCTGGAACCGCGGAGGCCGCCGGGACCCCGAGGGCGCTGGACGGCAGGGCCGCCCTGGTGACCGGGGGTTCGCGCGGCATCGGGCGCGCCGTCGTGGAGCGGCTGGCCAGGGACGGGGCCCGGGTGGTCTTCAGCTACGCCAACGACGCGCGGGCGGCCGAGGATGTCGTGGCCGGCGTGACGGCCGGGGGCGGCGAGGCGCACGCCGTCCGGGCGGACTTCACCGACCAGGACCAGGTGCGCGACCTGCTGACGCGGACCGCCGAGGCGCTCGGCGAGGGCCTCGACATCCTCGTCAACAACGCCGTGCTCCCCTTCTCCCCGACGCCGATCGCCGACCTCGACGACGCCGCCTACGACCGGGCCATGACCGCGAACCTGCGGGCGCCGTTCCTGACCATCAGGCACGCCGCGAGGACCATGCGGGACAACGGCCGGATCGTCAACATCTCCACCCTCAACACGCTGCGCCCCGCCCACGGGATCGCGCTCTACGCGGCGAGCAAGGGCGGTCTGGAACAGCTGACGGCGGTCGCCGCGATGGAGTTGGGGCCGCGCGGGATCACCGTCAACACGGTCTCGCCCGGCGCCACCGACACCGACCTGCTGCGCGGCGTCGCCCCGGAGGGCGGCCTGGAGTACCTGGTCGAGCTGACGCCGCTGCGGCGCCTCGGTCAGCCGGCGGACGTCGCGGACGTCGTCGCCTTCCTCGCCGGCCCGGACGGCAGATGGCTGACGGGCCAGAACCTGCGGGCCACGGGCGGACTCGGCTGACCGACCTCAGGACTCCACGCCGAGAGGCGACGCGGCCGCCGGCCTTGACGCGTGCCCGGCGAGGTGGAGCCGCAGGGCGCACTGGTCCTCGGCCTCGACGAACACCCGCTGCCCCCAGTGGGCCGTGAGGCGCTCGGCGACCTCGACCAGCCGGCGGCGCTCCTCCGGCGTGTAGGCGGGGAAGCGGGCCCAGCCACGGTCGGCGATCGCGTTGCCCAACTCGTGGAAGAGCACGGCCCGCACGCGCCGTTCCTCCTCCTCGCTCAACGGCGTGCTCTCACTGGACGGTTCGCCGGCTGGTTCGCCGAGCGGCCGGACGTTGCGCAGGTCTCGGATCACGTACCGGAGCCTACTCGCCCACCCACAACTGAACCAGCAGGTTCATTTAACTGATCTGGTGAGCTTGATTGAGAACCGCTAAGACCTTTATGTTGAACTCATGAGTTCAGATGATTCCGGCGACGACCGGCTCGATCCCCGCCTGCTCGCGCTGATCGGCGTCGTCCTGCTCGGCGGCCTGCTCGGCATCCTCAACAGCACGATGGCCGCCGTGGCCACCGAGGACCTGGCCGGCTCCCTCGACGCCTCGCTCGCCACGGTCGGTTGGGCGTCCACCGGGTTCCTGTTGGCCGTCACGGCCACCATCCCGTTCACCACCTGGGCCGTCGACCGCTTCGGCGCCAGGCGCCTCTGGCTGGTCGGCCTGGCGATCTTCCTGACCGGCTCGCTCACCGCAGGACTGGCCTGGGACGTCGGCAGCCTGATCGCCTTCCGCACCCTGCAGGGCTTCGGCGCCGGCCTCCTCGACCCGCTGGTGCTGATCCTGCTGGCCCGCGCCGCCGGGCCGCGCCGGGCGGGTCGGGTGATGGGGCTGATGGGCGTGGTGCTCTCGCTCGGCCCGGTCCTCGGTCCTGTGGCCGGCGGCGCGGTGCTGAGCGGCCTGTCCTGGCGTTGGATGTTCCTGCTCAGCGCGCCGCTCGGGCTGCTCGCCCTGCTGCTCGCGGTGCGGGTGCTGCCGGCCGACCGCGCGTCCGCCCCCGCCCCTGGCGGCCGGCTCGACGTCGTCGGGCTGGCACTGCTCGGCCCGGGGTTCGCCGCCGTCGTGCTCGCGCTCTCCCAGACGGCCGAGCGGTCCACCGTCGCCGCCTGGCAGGCGCTGCTGCCGCTCGCGCTCGGCGCGTCGCTGCTCGCCGGCTACGGGGTGCACGCGGCGCGCGCCCTGCGCGCGGAGCGCGACGCGCGCCGTACCCCACCCCTGGTCGATCCCAGGCTCTTCGCCAACCGCGGGTTCAGCGCGAGCGTCACCATCATGGGTCTGGGCGGCCTGGCCAACTTCGCCGCGTTCTTCGCGCTCCCCTTCTACTACCAACAGGCCCACGGGCACGGGGTGTTGGCCGCCGGGCTGCTGATGTCACCGGTGGGGCTCGGCGGCGCCGTCGCCATGCCGCTCGCCGGGCGGCTCTCCGACCGGGTCGGCGCCCGTGGCCTGGCCACCGGGGGCGCGCTGCTGGCGGCGGCGTGCGCTCTGCTGTTCACCCGGTTCGACGCGGGTACCCACGAACTCTGGCCCGTGCTGGCCGCGTTGGCCCTCGGGCTCGGCATGGGCTGCTACAGCTCGCCGACCATGGGCTCGCTGTACCGGGCGCTGCCGGCGCGGCTGGTGGCGCAGGGCAGTTCTGTCCTCTACATGCTGAACCAGCTCGGCGCGGCGCTCGGCATCGCCTGCGTCACGCTCGTCATGCAGACGGCGCCCGACCAGATCGCCGGCTTCCACCGGGTCTTCTGGCTGGTCACGGCGGTGCTGGTGGTGGTGCTGTGCACCGTGCCGCTGTTGCCGGGCCGGCCCCGGGACCAGGCGGCGGCCGCCGCCGGGGCTGCCCCGCGCGCGGTGCCCTCGGGTCAGTCCAGGTAGACGGTGACGGTGAGCGGCAGGTGGTCGGAGGCTTCGGTGTCCTCGACGCCGAAGTCGCCGAAGGAGATGTCGCGGGCGCCGAGGATCCAGTCGACGCGGCGGTCCGGGTCGACGGCGGTGTCGCGGTCCCTTAGCTCGGGGTCCGGCGCCTGGTCCTGCGCGCTGTGCAGGCCGGCGGCCGTCGTCGCCTCGATCTCGGCAGATCCCGGGAGGGCGTTGAGGTCGCCGGCGAGCACGGTGTGGGTGCCGTCGCCCGTGACGTCGAGCAGCCGCTCGAAGACGTCGGCGAACGGCGAGCCGTGCGCGGTGACGACGCGAGCCGTCTCGCCGTCGGTGAGCCGGAGGTCGGCGGCGGCGTAGGAGCGGTCGCTGGCGAGGTCGCCGGTGGCCGAGTCGAGGACCGGCAGGCTGGTGAGGATGACGTTGCCGGTCTGCCGGTCGCGCTCGGGGGACCAGACGGCTGTCACGTCGAGGCGGCGCTCCAGCCAGCCGACGAGGTCGAACCCGCCGGATCCGACGCGGCCGCGCGGCACCTCCTGGAGGAGCACGACCTGGGCCCGGGAGTCGCGGATCACGTCGAGCACCGCCCCCGGGTCGAGCTCGCCGTCCCGCGCCCTGGCCTGGTGGACGTTCCAGCTGAGCAGCCGGTACATGCCGCCCGCGGTGTCGGTGGACAGCGGCTCGGGGCCGGCGCGCAGCGCGCCGGTCAGCGGCGGCGCGGCCAGCAGCAGGGTGGCGAGGACGACGGGGAGGAACGGGCGCGGCAGCGGCGTCGGCACGAGGACCACGCGGCTGGCGACCCAGGCCACGGCGAGGGCCGCCAGGACGGGGAACAGCCAGAGGGGGAACGGCGGCCGGTGCTGGAGCGCGAGGAGCGTGGCGGCGAGCGCGGCCGCCGCGGCGTGCGCGGAGACGGGTCCTGGCAGGGTCAGCGGCAGCGCGCGGCGCAGCGCGGCGAGCAGCGCCGCCACGGCGAGCAGCGCGGCGGGGACGGCGGCCCAGGCCGGCAGCCACACCAGGCCGAGCACGCCGACGGCCAGCGCGACGGGGACCGCCGGCGCGGCCCAGTCGGGCTGGGCGGCGGTGGGCAGCGACAGCACGGCGACGCCGAGCAGCGCGCCGACGGCCGTCCACAGGCCGGCGACGGGGGTGGAGAGGTCGGCCTGTCCCGCGAGGTAGCCGGGCGAGGCGAGCAGGGCGGCGTAGAGGCCGACGGCCGGGCCGAGCAGCGCGGTGGCGGGGATCCGCCCGCCGGGCCGCCCCCAGGGGGCGGCGGTGGCCAGCGCCCTGACCGTCTCGGCCGGCGGGCGGAGCGGGCCGGCGGACGGCGTCGTCGGATACAGCCCGCGGGCGAGGAAGCCGAGCGCGGCGACGAGCAGCAGGGCGACCGTCCAGCCGACGAGTCCGCCACGGCGGATCGGGTCGACGAGGTCGAGCGGCAGCCGCAGCGCGACGTCGGCCGCGACGGCGAGGGCGACGGCCCGGCCGGTCCTGCGGGCGCCGGCGCGGCGGGCGGCGAGCAGCAGCGTGACGACGGCCAGGGCGGTGGCCAGGGCGACGAGGAACAGGCTGCGGAGGGCCGGGAGTTGGATCAGCAGCCGGAGCGCCGCGAGGGCGCCGAGCGCGGCGGGCAGCGCGCGTCGCCGGCCCAACCACCAGGCCACCGGCCCGGCCCCGAGCGCGGCCGACGCGACCACCAGCGGCAGCCCCACCGTCGCCGCGTCACCGAACGCGGTTCCGGCGAGGCGCAGTATCTCCAGAACGACGAGGGTGGTGACCCCGACGAGGGCGGTACGCGTCATGCTGCCGCACGCTACCGTGCGCCTGCCGGCGGCTTCCCGGGGCCTCGGGCCCTGGCGGGCCCGTGCGGGGCGGCTCCGCCGCGGGGCGAACCGGACCACGGCTCGCGGGGCGCCATCCCGGGGCCGGCGGCCCCGGTCCCACGGGCGCTCGGCGCCCGCGCCCGCGCC